>DATFLG010000225.1:0-2019 GCA_035267985.1 Gammaproteobacteria bacterium
AGCACCCCCTGGATCAGGGCGAGGGTCACCATGTCACCGTTGGCGACGTGGCTCACCTCGTGGGCCAGCACCGCCTCCACCTCGTTCCGGTCCATGGACTCCAGCAGCCCCGTACTCACCGCCACCAGGGCATTGTTGCGCCTGGCGCCGGTGGCGAAGGCGTTGGGCTCGGGGGACTCGTAGATCGCCACTTCCGGCATGCCGATACCCGCCCGGCGGGCCTGGTTGCGGACCGTGGTCAGCAGCCAGGCTTCGGCCTCGGTGCGGGGTTGGTCGATGACCCGGGCGCCGGTGGAGCGCCTGGCCACCCACTTGGACAGGGCCAGGGACAGGAACGCCCCGCCCATGCCGAACACGGCGGCAAAACCGAGCAGGGCAGGCATATTCAGGCCGCTGCCGTTGATGAAGCCGGTGAGGCCCAGGACGCTGACGGTGATGCCCAGCACCACCAGAATGGCCAGGTTGGTCACCACGAACAAGAGTACGCGTTTCATACTCGACACTCCTCGGTTGAGCCCGCCGGACACCAGGCCCGGCAGGGCCGTTGACAGGGAGTGTACGGCGCCTCAACTATAAATATAATTCGATTGTTTATTACATTAACTTCGTTAAAACCGAATGGATAGCCGGCATGCGGGGCCTCAACTACAACCATCTCTTCTACTTCTGGACGGTCGCCAAGGAAGGCGGCATCGCCGCCGCCAGCCAGGCGCTCTATCTCACCCCCCAGACCATCAGCGCCCAGCTCCGGGCCCTGGAGGAGTCCCTGGGGGCGAAGTTGTTCACCCGGGTGGGGCGCCGTCTGGTGCTGACCGACACCGGCCAGGTGACCTACCGCTACGCCGACGAGATGTTCCGCCTGGGGGCGGAAATGACCGACGTGCTGGAAGGCCGGGTCAGCGGTCAGCCCCTGACCTTCACGGTGGGCATCGTGGACGTGGTGCCCAAGCTGATCGCCTACCGGCTGCTGGAGCCGGCCCTGGGCCTGGAGGAACCGGTGCATATCGTGTGCCGGGAGGGCAAGCTGGAGACCCTGCTGGCGGATATCGCCCTGCACAAGCTGGACATCGTGCTGGCCGACACGCCCATGGGCACCGGCGTCAACGTGCGCGCCTTCAATCACCTGCTGGGGGAGTGCGGAGTGAGCTTCTTCGCAGCCCGCTCCCTCGCGCAGCGCTACCGGCGCCGGTTTCCCCGTTCCCTGGCCGACGCCCCCATGCTGCTGCCGGCCACCAATACCGCCGTGCGCGGCGCCCTGATGCAATGGCTGGACCAGCAGGGCATCCGGCCCCATATTGTGGGGGAGTTCGAGGACAGCGCCCTGATGAATGCATTCGGCGAACGCGCCGTGGGGATGTTCGTCGCTCCGACGGTGATCGAGCGGGAGATCACCCGCCAGTACGCCGTGCGGATCATCGGGCGCACCGACGAGGTGCGGGAACGCTTCTACGCCATCTCCGCCGAGCGGCGCCTGCGCCACCCCGCCGTGGTCGCCGTCAGCCAGGCCGCCCGTTCCAAGCTTTTCGAAACCGGCCAATGAAGCCGCAACAGCCCCGATGAAACCAAGCGGAAACAAGAAAAAAGCGCCACGGAAAGCACGGAAATGGAAGAGGCTTTCCCCGGATCACGCTGGCGCCAATCCGGGCCACGACTCGTCCGTGCTTTCCGGGTGATCCGTGGCGCCTTTGACTTATTGCCTTCCGTGGACTCCGTGGGTTCCGTGGCTCTTGGCTTTCCCCGGATCACGCTGGCGCTAATCCGGGCTACGACTCGTCCGTGGATTCCGTGGGTTCCGTGGCTCTTGGCTTTCCCCGGATTACGCTGCGCTTCATCCGGGCTACCACAGCCGCGCTACAGGGCAACGGTAAACGGAGCGACCGTAGCCCGACCACATGAAAGACCTGCTTTGCCAGATCCAGCCCAATCGTCGTAATCTTGTCCATGGTCTCCTCCTCTTTCGCACTGATGGTTGCTAACACCTCCATCATGGCGCATCGCGACGCCGTATCAGAAGGGGGA
>DATFLG010000226.1:0-2594 GCA_035267985.1 Gammaproteobacteria bacterium
TGGCGAAACTGAGGTTGGCAAAGCCGCCCAGCAGCACGATCAGCAACAGGTATCGGCCCTGACCCCACCAGCGTCCGCGCTGCATCGCCAGCACGGGCAGTAGCAGGGCGCCCACGCTGCCGTAGGCAAAAAAGATCAGACTCGCGCCGGCCAGTCCCTGCTGATGGAAATAGCGCAGGGGCCACCAGGTCAGGCCCCAGAGCACGGCGCTGAACAGCAGCACGCCCACCGGCGCCGCCTCGGACACGGGACCCGGCCTCACGGCAGCCAGCGAAAGCCGGCGCTCAGCTCCCGCACCCGCCAGCGCCGGGTGACGGGACCGTCCGGCGTATCGATGGTCTGATGGCACACGCCCCCAGGGTCCAGAGCGGGCGGACGCGCCGGGTCCACGGGCGAAGCCCCTTCCCGGCCCGGGACGGTGGACAGGCAGATCTCCCAGGGGCTGCGGCCGCCGGAGCGAAGCCCGAAGGACAGCTCGCAAACCAGAAAGGGAGCGGCGCTTTCCGGGGCGCGGAAAGCCAGCAGGTCCACGAGCGCGGACGTCGGCGGCAGTGGACGGGGCCGGTCCACGGCATAGATGAAGTAGTCCCCCACGGCCACCCAGACCCCCCGCCGGGCCCGGGGCTGGCGGTCGGCACCCACCTCGTCCATGAGTTGCAGGGCGACAATGTCAGCGCCGGTTGCCGCGCGGTGCCACACTTCCCGGTAGGGGGTGTGCATACCCTCCTCGACCAGCAGTCCGTCCCCGAGAAACCGCACCTCGCCCGTATCCGGGAGTTCTCCCGGAGGCTGAAAATCCAGGACGCGGTGCCAGGTGCAGCTCTGGTCCGCCACCTCCAGATGGCCGGCAAAGCCCTGCTGGCGGGCCAGCCACTGCTGCTGACTCGGGGTCATGGCCGACAGGCCCACGCCGGGCGCAAACGCCGGACGCGGCATCGGGACCCGCAGGTCCGCATACAGGCTGTGGGTCTGCAGCCAGTAGACTTCCGTGGTGCGATCCACCTCACCGTGCCCTGTCTCCAGGCTGAGGCGGCGCCACAGGCCAACGAAGCGTTCCGGAACCGGCGCCATCAGGGGGACCGCGTTGGCCGTCTGAGAACTCAATGGGCAGTCAGGAAGGAGACACCCACGACGCCCACGAAGGGCAGCCCCTTCCGGGACCCGGCGCCGATGTCCATGTCCACGCCGTTGAGGACCCGGGCCACCCGGTGGCGGTGATAGGACCGGAGCTGGTTTGCAAACGGGATGACCTGCCCGTCGTCGTCGCCGTAGAGTTCCCGGTGCAGGGCCGGCAGCCGGTACCAGGGGGCGGTGGGCCGGGCATGGTGGGCATTGTGGTAACCGAAATTCAGGGTCAGCAGGTTCAGCCAGGGGTGGCGCAGGGAGACAGGATTGGAGAAGGTGTTCCGGTGCTCGTAATCCCGGTCGAAACGCTTCGCCTCAGGGCCGCGGTCGTGCTCCAGAGTCTCGAAGACCTCGTAGGTGTGCTGAAAGGCATCCATGAAGCGCATCACGTGCAGAAACAGCAGATAGGCCAGGGCGTACAACAGCAGCCCCTTCGGGGCATACATCCCCAGGACACCAAACAGCGCAATCCTCACCAGTGCCACCCCCAGCACCCGGCGACGGGCCCCGTGTCGGGAAGACAGGGCGAACGGGAGCATCAGCACCAGGGCGTGCATGAACAGGTCCAGTGCCGGGATATAGGCCCACTCCAGCGCCAGAATCACCCGCAGGAGGAGCGGGTGTCGGGCCAGCAGGGGCCGGTAGTCGAAGGCGACCACGTCGGCCCGGTCCACGTGATGGCGGAAGTGCTTGTGGCGGATGGCCTGGTAGTCCCCGTAGCAGGCACCGGTGATCCAGTTCAGGGCCCGCCCCAGCCGGGCATTGTGGGCGCCGTCCCGGAAAACCGTGTTGTGGGCGCAGTCGTGGACCAGGTAGGCGCAGATCACCAGGGCATGTGCAAGCAGCAGCACGCCAAGACCGTTGGCAAGCGCACCCGGCACGGTCAGCAGCGCCACCCCGGCCCCATAGCCGAACACGCCATAGGCCAGCGCCGCCAGATGGGGCCAGTAACCCCGGGGCTGTCGCATGAACGAGGCCATGAACATCAAACCCTGCAGCCTTGGAATACCGGAAGCCGGAGCAATCGCCGTGCCAGGGGAACCTTTACCGGCAACACCCGGGCGGGGCGGCCGGAGGTGCCCGCTCCGCGGGCGCCTGGCGAAGGGAGGCCGGCATCAGACCGGTGCCGGCGCAGGACACCACCCGGCCCCGTGCACCAGGGGCGGGCATCATCGCCTCAGGGGGGTGCACGGCCCACCCGACAGGCGCCTGGGGGTGTTATAGTCTGAAGATCGAACGCGCGAGTCAGGCGCCCAATCCCCCGAGGGTGCGAAGCATGTCCACGGAACTTCATCATTTCATCGACGGCAGGCCCGAGGCCGGACCCGGCGGCCGTTCCGCCGAGGTTTACGATCCCGCCACCGGCCGGGTCACGGCCCGGGTGCCCCTGGCCGGCGGCTCGCAAACCCGCGCCGCGGTGATGGCCGCCCGGCGCGCCCTGCCGGGCTGGGCGGCCACCACCCCCCTGC
>DATFLG010000227.1:0-6218 GCA_035267985.1 Gammaproteobacteria bacterium
CGCCAGGCGGCCATGGCCCGGGTGAATCCCCGGGTCGTGCTGCGCAACTATCTGGCGGAAGTGGCGATCCGGAGCGCCGTGTTCGAGGGTGACTTCAGTGAAATCGACCGGCTGCTGGCGACCCTGCGCGATACTTTCTCCGAGCGCGCCGGCACGGAAGCCTATGGTGAGCCGCCTCCGGCCTGGGGACGTCACCTGGCGGTGAGCTGCTCCAGCTGAGCCTGCGCCGGGCCGCGTATCCCCGGGCGCGGGTCTGCCTCCCACCTTCCAATTCCACCCCCCTCCCGGCTCGCCGATACATATTAGCAATTAAGCACATAATGATATGGGCCGCCCGCGCCGTGGCAGGGAATAAACAACGTAAAGCGACCGTCAAGTCCCCGAGAAGTTAACAAACATTTCACGTTCAGTGACGAACGGTTCCGACAGTAAGGAGGAGAGGGACGATGGTGAGAGCGATCAGGCATAGCGGGCGGTGGGCCGCCATTTCGGTGCTGACCATGGCGCTGGCAGGGGGAGCCCTGGGTGCGGGCAAGGCGGGCCAGGGCCATGACTACCGCACCTTTCATGCGGACGGGAATATCGTTTACGGGAAGATCAGCGACTCCTACAACGCCGATCTGGTGATGTATCTGGCCGGCAACCAGTTCATGGTCATGGAGGATCTGATGCGGGACTTTCAGAAGAAGCACCCCGACATCAAGACCGTGTATGTGGAAACCATTCCCCCCGGCCAGATTCTCAAGGGCCAGCTCCTCAAGCAGGGGGTGATCGAAGGGCAGAAGACCGCCCGCAATCCGGATCTGTTCGCCAGCGTCAACCTGGGGCATCTGAAGAAGCTCAAGGGCAAGGGGATGATGAACGACTACATCATCTACACCCACAACAAGCTGGAGCTGATGGTGGCCAAGGGCAATCCCAAGAAGGTCCAGGGCCCCAGGGATCTGGCCCGGGACGATCTGGTCAAATCACTGCCCAATCCTCTGACCGAGGGTATCTTCAAGTTCTACGGCTCCCAGATGCTCAAGGACCTGGGCATTCACGAGAAGGTGACCGGTGGTGCCGAGTGCCGGCACTGCTGGGCGGTACCGGGCAAGACCTGGTTCACCGCCCGCCACCATCGGGAAACCCCCTATCGCATCGAGCACAACCAGGCGGATGTGGGCATTGTCTGGGCGACGGAAGTGACATACAACGCTTCCATCGGCCGGCCCATCGAAGGGGTGGCCATTCCCGCGCCCTACAACATGCAGCACAAGGTGGGCTATGCCATCGGGTCCCTCAACAGCGGGCGCAATCCGGACAACGCCAGGCGGTTCCTGGCGTATCTCGCCTCCGATGCCGCTCAGGGCATCTATGCCCGGCACGGGTTCCTGAAGGCGAACGCCGAAGAGCTTACCCTCAGGCCCATCCCGGGCATGTAGGGTCGAAGGCGGCGCCGGCGGGCCATGGGGCCCGCCGGCGCTCACCACCCGCTCACTGCACCGGCCGGTCCCGGGCCGCCCAGGCTCCGTTGCGGCCGTTGTAGTTGAGGATGCGCTGGTTGGTCAGCACCGAGGCCGAATAGTCCCGGGCCTGCAGGCTGACCACCTGTTCTCCGGCATCCAGGCGTCTGGCATCCCAGGCTCCGGTATAGGCGCTGTAGGCGATCAGCCGCTGGTTCGTGGCGATCACCGCAACGGCGTTGGCCACCACCTTGTCCTGCACTTTCTCCTTGGCGTCCAGCTTGAGCACATCGACGGTGCTGCGACGAGCATTGGAGGCGATGAGCTCACTGCCTTGCTGGTAGAGGTACAGCTGCTTGGGGACTAGCTCATCGGCCTGCGCGGACGCTGCCAAGAGTGCCCCGCACAGCAGGGTCGATCCCACGAAGGCTGTCACGGACACCGCGCGCGGGCGGGGCCGGGCGGCTGATGAACGTCGATTCCGATCCATTGGGTCCATTCCTCGAACAGATGAGGCGCCAGGGCGGCGCTGACCGACCGCGTTGCGAGGGCCGGCTGAAAGACCGGTTCACCGTCCAGGGTGGCGCACTGCCCGCCCGCCTCGTTCAATACCAACCAGCCCGCCGCATAGTCCCAGAGGCTCTGGGCGCCGTGGAGATACACATGCCCGCGCCCGGCTGCCGTCCAGCACCAGTCCAGGGCCACGGTCCCGAAATTGCGCTGTGACCGGTAGGGCGCCTCACTGGCGAGGCGCCGGGCCAGCGCGCCGGGCAGGCGCTTGAAGTCCACCAGGGCCACCGCCTCCGCCAGGGCGGGGGAGAAAGCATCCTGGCCCAGGCGGGCGTCGTCCAGCCAGGCCCCCTGGCCGCGCCCGGCGCTGAAGCATTCATCCCGGCAGGGGTCGTACACCAGGCCGAGCTCCACCCGCCCGGCCCGGATCAACGCCAGGGAGACCGCGAAGAAAGGCACGCCATGGGCGAAGTTGGTGGTGCCGTCCAGCGGATCCACGCACCACAGGCCCCCGGCTGATTTTGGACCGGCCGCCGCGTCCAGCAGCCGGGTCTGTTCACGGACGGTCATTTCCTCGCCCAGGAAGCCGTATTCCGGCCACCGGGCGGCCAGGGATTCGCGCAGCCGGCGCTGGACGGCCTCGTCGGCGTCGGTGACCAGGCTGCCGTCCCGCTTGTGACGGTAGCCAGTGCGGCCGAACCGGGGCAGCAGCTCTTCCCGGGCGGTCTGGCGGAGCAGATGGCGAAGCGTCCCGATGGCGGGCAGGGTCATGGGCCTACTGATCCAGCCCGATGGAGAACATGGTTTCCAGGTCGTGCCGGGAGTAGGCGCGGAACGCGATCAGGGTTTCCGTGTCCCGTATTCCCTGAAGATGCTGCAGGTGGTTGGTCACCAGGTCGGCCAGCTCCTCGTTGGAAGCCGCGCGGATCATCGCGACCAGATCGAAACGCCCGCCCACGGAATAGACCTCGGAGATTGCGCCCATCGCGGCAAGCTCCTGGGCCACTTCGTTGACCCAGCCCCGTTCGGTATTTACCAGGACTATTGCGGTAACCATTGATGGATTGCCTCCATGTGGTGACAGGAAGGTGGCCGTGGGCCTGGTGTTCATCCCGGGCGATCCGGGAACGCCCGTCGTGCCTGCAGTGCCCGCCGGGCCGGCTCCGATCATTCTACATCGCGCACCGGGTGCCTGCAGGGAGCGGTGCCGGCACCGTTGCAACGCCGAGAGCGCCACTTCAGCGGCCTGTGCGGAGCTTCCCTAGAGTGCGCCGGTCTGTCGGATCAGCCGGTACACGGCCCGGGCCAGGCGCCGGTAGCCTTCGGCGTTGAAATGCACGGCGTCCGCTTTGAGGGAGGCTTCGCCTTCCAGGGTTGCGAGGGTGTTGCCGTCATAGGGCAGATCAAAGCGCCGGGCGATGGCGGGATAGAACGCCGGCGGCTCGCGCCCGAACAGGCGCGGCCGGGGTACCCCCAGCAGGACGACCGGAATGCCCCGGTCCCGGGCGGCTTCAACCATCGCCCTGAGATGGGCGGCGGTGGCCTGCTCGTTCCGGTGCTGCAACAGGTCGTTGCCGCCGTGGCACAGGACGATCAGGGCGGGGCGAATCCGGTCCAGCACCCCCGGCAGGCGGGCGGCGCCGGCGGCGCTGAGCTCGCCGGGTACGCCGGCATTGACCACCCGGTGACCGGTCAAACGGGTGAGCACCGCCGGATAGCTGTGCGCCTTGCCGGCGCCGGTTCCGTAGGTGAGGCTGTCGCCGAAGGCGAGGATCACGTCCGAGCGGGCCAGGGCGGGCAGCTGGGGGACGCTGCGCCCGCAGCCGGCCAGCGCCAGCATGGCAGCCGCGGCGAGGGCGCGGACGATGTGCCGGTTCCACGCTTTCAATGGCGAAGCGCCTGCCACCACAGGGATGTCTCCGGCACATAGGTGACGATGGCCAGCCACAGCAGCATCAGGGCGAGAAAGGGCAGGGCGGCCCGGAACAGGGACAGCACCGGTCTGCCGAAGCGCTGGCTGGCGATGAACAGGTTGATCCCCACCGGCGGGGTGCTGTAGCCGATTTCCAGGTTGGCCAGAAAGACGATGCCCAGGTGCACCGGGTCCACGCCGAAGCGTTCCGCCAGAGGCAGGATCAGGGGCACCACCACGACCGTGGCCGAGAAGATGTCCATCATGCACCCCACCGCCAGCAGGAACAGGTTCAGCAGCAGCAGGAACTCCAGCCGGCTGTGAATCGCGCGCTCCAGCCAGTCCAGGACATGCATGGGGACCTGGGCGTCTATGAGCAGGTTGGTGAGCCCCATGGCGACGGCGAGGATGATGAGGATGCTTCCCACCAGAATGGCGGTGTCCTTGAGCAGGCCGTAGAGCTGGCGTTTGAGCACGATGGTGCGGTGGATCACCCCCTCCAGCACCAGTACGTAGGCGGCGGCGCACGCGGAGGCCTCGCTGACCGTGACATAGCCGCCGAAAATGCCGGCCACGATGCCGGCGGGCAGCAGCAGGTCCCAGATCCCGGTGCGCAGTGCACCGGCCAGGGCGCCCAGGGTGAAGGGATGGCGGGGAACCCGGCTGTGGGCGCCGTTGTAGATGCTGTAGAGCGTCAACAGGATCAGCAGGAGGGCTCCGGGCACGATCCCCGCCAGGAACAGTTGATCGATATTGACCTTGGCCACGATGCCGTAGAGCAGGATGGCAAGACTGGGCGGGAACAGCAGGCCCAGGGAGCCGGAGGTGGTGAGCAGGCCGAGGCTGAAGCGCTCGCCGTAGCCTACCGAGCCCAGCATGGGGAACAGCAGTCCGCCCAGTGCGAGAATGGTGACGCCTGAGGCGCCGGAAAAGGCCGTGAAAAAGGCACAGGCAGTGAGGGCGACCGCCGCCAGGCCACCCGGCAGCCAGCCGAGCAGCGCATTGAACAGGCGGATCAGGCGCTGGGGGGCGCCGCCGGCGGCCAGCACCACGCCCACGAAGGTGAACAGCGGGATGGCGGTGAGATTCGGAGAGGCGGCCAGCCGGTTGAGCTCGATGATGAGCACCGCCGGGTCCAGTCCCGCGTGGTAGCTGGCCGCGAGGCTGCCCGCCCCCAGGACCGCGAACAGGGGCAGGCCCATGGTGGCCAGGGCGGTCAGCGCCAGGACCAGGAGCCACGTCATGGGGTCTGTTCCGGGGCCCCGGTCTGCCCCAGCGCCGCCTCCAACAGAAACTGCAGGCTCATCAGCGCGAAGCCCAGGGGGATGACCAGGTCCATGAGCGTCACCCACAGGGTGTCCGCGCCGCCATGGGTCCAGGCGTCGATCCAGTAGCGAACCGCCGCCCAGCCGAGCATGGCACAGACGGCGGCGGCGATCACGGACAGGGGCCGGACCAGGCGCGCCTGCCGATGCGGGGACAACCAGGCGCCCAGCAGGTCGATCTTGATATGCCGGCGGCTGCCGACCGCCAGCAGGGCCCCGAAGAACAGCACGTACAGCACCAGGTGACGGGAGGCGGTTTCGGCCCAGGGCAGCCCCGCATCGAGCAGGTTACGGGCCACGATCTGGGCCAGGGACAGGCCCAGCAGCGCCAGCAGGCTGGCCGCGGCCGCCAGCCCTTCCGTCGCCAGCAGCCCGCGGCGGATCCGATGCAGCAGGGGCGGCTGGCGGTGCAGTTCGCTCATTGGGCGGCGACGGAAGATCCGTGGCTGGAGCGGTAGGCGGTGAGCAGACGGCGCGTCCTGTCGAATACTGCCTTGGGGATGTAGCCGCTGGCCTGCAGCTCGTGCGCCGCCTTGTCGCGCATGCGGCGCAGCTCCTTGGGGTCGACCTGGTTGGCGGGGAGGGTGAAGCGGATACCGTTGTTGCGCAGCACCTGCAGGCTCTTCTTGTTGTCCTTCCGGGTTGCCTGGATGAGCTTGTGCCCCGTTTCCTTGCCGGTTTCGGCCAGCAGCCGCTGCAGATCATCGGGAAGCCGGTTGAAGAAGCGGTCGGAAACCACCAGAGCCCCGATTCCGTTGGCCATGGGCAGTCGGGTCATGTAGCCCACTTTGGTGAACCACTGCAGAGCGATGGCCGCCAGAGGCGTGCAGTAGACCGTGTCGATGAGGCCCGTGGACAGGCTCGTGAATACCTCGGTAATGGACAGCGGCACCGGCGACAGGCCACTGGCGTCGAAGAAGGCCTGACCCAGGGGGTCTCCCTGCCACAGCCAGATGCGCCGCTTCTTCAGGTCATCCAGTGAGTGGATGGGTTCCTTGGAGAAGAAGCGCACGAAGCCCACCTCCA
>DATFLG010000228.1:0-8841 GCA_035267985.1 Gammaproteobacteria bacterium
TCATCCGGACCTCCCTGGGGGCCCGCGGCGCCCTGGTGCAGGTCGCCGACCTGGATGAGGCGGCCCGGGTGGCGAATGTCGTCGCCCCCGAGCACCTGGAGCTGTCGGTCGAGGACCCCCGAGGCCTGGCGGCGCAGATCCGCCACGCCGGCGCCATATTCATGGGCCGCTACACCGCCGAGGCCCTGGGGGACTACTGTGCCGGGCCCAACCATGTGCTGCCCACCTCCCGCACCGCGCGCTTCTCCTCGCCTCTGGGGGTTTACGATTTCCAGAAGCGCTCCAGCATTATCCAGTGCTCGGCGGATGCCGCCTCCCGGCTGGGCCGCACCGCATCGACCCTGGCGCGGGGCGAAGGGTTGACCGCCCATGCCCGTTCGGCCGAGTACCGGTTCCGGGGCTGATCCGTGACAGCGCCGCAACCCCTGCCCGACCCGGCGTCATGAGCTCCCTGCACGAACGCATTGCCCGCTGGATCAGGCCCGAGATCCGGTCCCTGTCCGCCTATCACGTACCGGAGGCCGGCGGGTACATCAAGCTGGACGCCATGGAGAATCCCTATCCCTGGCCCGCCCGGATGGTGGACGCCTGGCTCGAAGCACTGCGGGCGGTGAGCCTGAATCGGTATCCGGATCCGGCGGCGCGGCGGCTGAAGGGGCAGCTGCGCCAGGCCATGGGTGTGCCCGAGGGGGTGGGCCTGCTGCTGGGCAACGGGTCCGACGAGCTCATTCAGATGCTGGCCCTGGCGGTTGCCGGAGCGGGCCGCACGGTGCTGGCACCGGAGCCCACCTTCGTGATGTACCGCCTCATCGCCCAGGTGGCGGGGCTGGAGTATGTGGGTGTGCCCCTCGCCGGGGATTTCGACCTGGACGTTCCCGCCATGGAGGCGGCCATCGCCCGCCATGAGCCCGCCCTGGTGTTCCTGGCTTACCCGAACAATCCCACCGGCAACCAGTTCTCGCTCCAGGCCATGGAGCGGATCATCGCGGCGGCGCCGGGACTGGTGGTGGTGGACGAGGCCTATGCCGCCTTCGCGCGGGACAGCTTCATGGCGGCCATTGCCCGCCACGAGCACCTGCTGGTGCTGCGCACGCTGTCCAAGATGGGCCTGGCGGGGCTGCGACTGGGTTTTCTGGCGGGAGCCGAGCCCTGGCTCACGGAGCTGGACAAGACCCGTCTGCCCTACAACGTCAATGTGCTCACCCAGGTCAGCGCGGAATTCGCCCTCGCCCACCGGGAAGTGCTGGACGAGCAGACCCGGCGCATTCGCGCCGATCGTGAAACTCTGATGGAGGCCCTGGCGGCGCTGGAGGGCGTCCAGGTCTATCCCAGCGATGCCAACTTCATCCTGTTCCGGTTGCCGGCCGGGCGCGCCCATGAGGTCTTCGAAGGCCTGAAGGCGCGGGGGGTGCTGGTCAAGGACCTGAGCGGGGCGGGTGGAGCGCTCGCAGACTGCCTGCGGGTGACCGTCGGAACCGCCGAGGAGAACAATACCTTTCTGCGCACCCTGCGGGGTCTGTTGTGACGCGGAGGCCCGGGCTTGCGGGCATCTTGAAAGGCGCTGCAATCAGGGCCGGGACGGCGCAGGACGCTTGGCGACCCGGGCCCGGGCGTGGAAGGGCTGCCCGCCCCGTACCCCGGTCAGGGCCACGGTGCTGCCGGGCTTGAGCTGGGCGATGGTGTCCAGGGCGTCCCGGGGGTTGTCCACGGGCTTGCCCTCCACCGCGGTAATCACATCCCCGGCCTGCAGCCCGGCCTGATCCGCAGGCCCGCCCTTGAGCACGCCGGCGATGAGGATGCCGGCCGTGGAATCCAGGCCGAAGCTGCGGGCCAGGGCCGGGGTCAGGGACTGGGCCTCGACTCCCAGCCAGCCGCGGATGACCTGGCCATGCTCGATGATCTGCTTCATGACCCCCTGGGCCAGGCTCACCGGGATGGCGAAACCGATGCCCTGGTTGCCGCCGGAGCGGGTGAAGATGGCGGTGTTGATCCCCACCAGCTCGCCCCGGGCGTTCACCAGGGCGCCGCCGGAGTTGCCGGGATTGATGGCGGCGTCGGTCTGGATGAAGTCTTCGTAGGTGTTGATGCCGAGCCGGTTTCGTCCGGTGGCGCTGACGATGCCCTGGGTGACGGTCTGACCGACCCCGAACGGATCCCCGATGGCCAGCACCACGTCACCGACGTTGAGCTGACGCGAGTCGCCGATCACGATGCTGGGCAGCTTCTTCAGGTCGATCTTGATCACCGCCAGGTCGGTGTCCGGATCTGCGCCCACCACCCGGGCGCGGGTGCTGCGGCCGTCGTCCAGCAGGACCTGGATCTCTTCGGCGCCCTTGACCACGTGATGGTTGGTGAGCACGTAGCCCTGGTCGCTGACCAGCACCCCCGAGCCCAGGCTGGTCTGCAGGCGGGTCCGGTTCCGGGGCGGCTGATCGCCGAAGAAATAGCGGAACAGAGGATCGTTGGACAGGGGGCTGCGTTCGGTGACCAGCTTGGCGGTGTAAATGTTGACCACCGCCGGCGCGGCTTTCTTCACCGCCGCGGCGTAGGAAACCGGTGCGCTGGCCGGTGCAGCGCCCCCCGGGCCGGGCGGGGCCTGTTGCACCTTTACCACAGTCGGGCGCAGCCCGATCAGATCGGGCCTGACCACCGCCACCAGAAAGGCCAGGGCGAGCCCAACGGTAACGGACTGCAAAGTAAAGGTTAGAATTTTGTTGATGGACATGATTGGGATACCCTACCACGGCTCCGGGACCCCGTCAGCTGTATCGGGTGCCCTCAGGTGAGCGAGCCGAGCATTATGGTCGCCTTGCAAGAACTGGTCAGTTATACCAACCGCCTGCTCTCAGCGGACGAGTTCCAGGACTACTCGCCCAACGGCCTGCAGGTGCAGGGCCGTTCCCAGGTGACGACCCTGGTGAGCGGGGTGACCGCCAGCAGGGCGTTCATCGAGGCGGCCCTGGAGGCGGGTGCCGATGCCCTGCTGGTGCACCACGGCTATTTCTGGAAAGGCGAAGACCCGCGCATCACCGGCATGAAACGCGACCGGCTGGCGCGGCTGCTGGGCGCCGATGTCAGCCTGCTGGCCTACCATCTGCCCCTGGACGCTCATCCGGATTATGGCAACAACGTGCAGCTGGCCCGCAGGCTGGGATTCCACCGGACCGGCTGGTTCGGCAGCCCGCCCCTGGCCTGCCACGGGACTCTGGCACAGCCCATGGGCCCCGATGCGTTGGTGGCCCATCTCGAACGGGAACTGGGCCGGCCGGTCCTGCACGTGGCCGGAGGGCCCGACCCCATCAGGACGGTGGGCTGGTGCACCGGCGCAGCCCAGTCCTATATCGGGGCGGCGGCCGATCTGGGCCTGGATGCATTCATCAGCGGGGAGATATCCGAGCCCACCGCCCATGTGGCCCGGGAGGCCGGGCTGCACTACCTGGCCGCCGGGCACCACGCCACCGAGCGCTACGGACCCCGGGCTCTGGGGCAGCATTTGGGTGACCGGTTCGGCCTGACCCACCGGTTCGTCGATATCGACAATCCGGCCTGAGATCATCGCGTGACTTGACCTAGCCGACGGATTGTTGGATTCTATGCTGTTTGAGATTTTCTGCTGGCCAGAATGCCCGAATAATCAACAGAACGCCTTATTTGACAAGGCGCCTTTTTGAGCAAGGTGGAAGCCCCGCACGAGCAGCCCTGATTACCGGTTTTCTGAAGTAAACCCTGTCTTGGGAGAGCCTTGATGAGTACTGATGGCGTAGATAAGAGTCGGCGTCGTTTCCTCACGGCCGCCGCTACGGTCGTGGGCGGCGTCGGTGCCGCCTCTGTCGCAGTTCCGTTCGTTACCTCCATGCTGCCCAGTGCGCGGGCCAAAGCCCTCGGCGCTCCGGTGGAAGCCGATATCAGCAAGCTCGAGCTCGGTCAGCAGATGCTCGTCAAATGGCGGGGCAAGCCCGTTTGGGTGGTGAACCGCACGAAGCGCATGTTGAAGGACCTTCCCACGCTGGACGACCAGCTGCGGGATCCCAAGTCCAAGGAGCCCCAGCAGCCGCCCTACGCCCAGAACGAACACCGATCCATCAAGCCTGAATATTTCGTCGCCGTCGGCATCTGTACCCACCTCGGCTGTTCGCCGACCTATCGCCCCGAGGTGGCACCGGCCGACCTGGGTCCGCAATGGAAGGGTGGCTATTTCTGCCCCTGTCACGGCTCGCGCTACGACCTGGCGGGGCGTGTCTACGACGGTGTGCCCGCGCCCCTGAATCTCGAGGTGCCGCCGCACCGCTACGTGAGCGACACCCTGATCCTGGTCGGTGAAGACAAGAAAGGAGCCGCGTGATGAGTGAGAACACCGAAAAGTGGGACAAGGGGTTCCTGGGCTGGGTCGACCAGCGGTTCCCGCTGAGCTCCCTCTGGAACGACCATCTCGCCAAGTATTACGCGCCGAAGAACTTCAACTTCTGGTATTTCTTCGGTTCCATCGCGCTGCTGGTGCTGATCATGCAGATCGTGACCGGCATCTTTCTCACGATGAACTACAAGCCCGATGCCAGTGAAGCGTTCGCTTCGGTGCAGTACATCATGCGCGACGTGGACTGGGGCTGGTTGATCCGCTACATGCATTCCACCGGCGCCTCGGCGTTCTTCGTCGTCATCTACCTGCACATGTTCCGCGGGTTGATCTACGGCTCCTACCGCAAGCCCCGGGAGCTGATCTGGATCTTCGGCATGATCATTTACGTGTGCCTGATGGCCGAGGCCTTCATGGGCTATCTGCTGCCCTGGGGGCAGATGTCCTACTGGGGGGCTCAGGTGATCATCTCGTTGTTCGGGGCGATTCCCGGCATCGGTCATTCGCTGGCCCTGTGGATCCGGGGCGACTACGTCGTCTCCGACGCGACGCTCAACCGCTTCTTCGCGTTCCACGTGATCGCGGTGCCGATCATCCTGCTGGCGCTGGTCGTCGCCCACCTCATGGCCCTGCACGAGGTCGGCTCCAACAATCCCGACGGCATCGAGATCAAGAAGAACAAGGGCCCCGACGGCATTCCGAAGGACGGAATTCCGTTCCATCCCTACTACACGGTGAAGGATATCGTGGGTGTGGTGGTCTTTCTGATGTTCTTCTCCGTGGTGGTGTTCTTCGCCCCCACCGTGCACGGATTCTTCCTCGAGCACGACAACTTCGTGCCGGCGGATCCGCTGAAGACGCCGCAGCATATCCGGCCCCTCTGGTACTTCACGCCGTACTACGCAATCCTGCGTTCGGTCCCGGACAAGTTCCTGGGGGTCATGACCATGGGCGCCTCGATCGTGATGCTGTTCCTGCTGCCCTGGCTGGATCGCGGCCCGGTCAAGTCCATTCGCTACCGCGGTGTCACCTACAAGCTCTTCCTGTTCGTGTTCATCGTCAGCTTCCTGGCCCTCGGCTATCTGGGCATGCTGCCGCCGAAGCCCGCTCTGACTCATCTGGCGCGCGTGTTCGCGGTGCTCTACTTCGCATTCTTCCTGCTGATGCCCATCTACACGAAGCTCGACAGGACCAAGCCGGTTCCGGAAAGGGTGACGAAATGAGAAAAACGATTTTCGCAGTTCTGATCGCGTTGATGCCCGTGGCCGTGCTTGCTGCCGAGGGCGGTGTCCATCTCGAGAAGGCCAATGTCGACCTCAACAACAAGGAGGCTCTGCAGCGGGGAGCGAAATTCTTCGTGAACTACTGCATGAGCTGCCATTCCGTGAAATACATGCGCTACAACCGCGTGGGGCACGACATCGGCCTCACCGACAAGCAGGTCAAGGACAACCTGATCTTCACCGGCGCCAAGGTGCGTGACACCATGGACAACGCCATGCCCCAGGCCGAGGCGGCCAAATGGTTCGGCAATGCGCCGCCCGATCTGACCGTAGTCGCGCGGTCGCGGGGCGTGGACTGGCTGTACACCTACCTGCGGACCTTTTACCTGGACAGCAGCCGGCCGTTCGGGGTGAACAACCTGGCGTTCCCGAATGTCGGCATGCCGGACGTCGTCTGGGAGCTGCAGGGGTGGCAGAAGCCGGTGTACAAGACGATCACCAACGCCGATGGTGAGAAGGAGAAGGTGATCGATCACCTGGAGCTCGTCAAACAGGGCAAGATGACGCCTGTGGAGTATGACCAGGCGGTGCGTGACCTGGTGACGTTCCTCGACTACATGGGCGAGCCCATCAAGCTCAAGCGCCAGCATCTGGGCGTGTGGGTGCTCCTGTTCCTCGCCGTGCTCTTCGTGGTGACGTATCTGCTGAAGAAGGAATACTGGAAGGACGTCCATTGATCCGGGTCCCCGGTGCCGGAGGAGCCGGCGCCGGGGTCTGTCGGCGGCCCGGACCGTTTCGCGGCATATAGGAGTAATGTCCCATGGCGTTGATCGCCAACCGCCGTTCCGTCATGACGCTGTTCTCGGCAGCCAGCTCCCCGTACAGCCATCAGGTGCGTCTCGTGCTGGCCGAGAAAGGGATCACCGTCGACATTCTCGATATCGATCCGGACAACAAGCCGGAAGACCTGATCGACCTCAACCCCTACGGCACCGTGCCGACCCTGGTGGACCGGGAGCTGGTCCTGTACGAGTCCAAGGTGATCATGGAGTATCTGGACGAGCGCTTCCCCCATCCGCCGCTGATGCCGGTGGACCCGGTGTCCCGGGCGAAGGCGCGCCTGACCATGTTTCGTATCGAAAGGGACTGGTACTCGCTGCTGGGCGAGCTGGAAAGCAGGAGCGAAAAGACCCAGAGCAAGGCGAGGAAGATTCTGCGCGACAGCCTGACGGCAAGCGCGGAGGTGTTTGCGGCGCGCCCCTTTTTCCTGAGCGAGGAGTTCAGTCTCGTGGACTGCGGTCTGGCTCCGCTGCTGTGGCGGCTGCCGGCCTACAAGGTGGAGCTTCCCCGTCAGGCCAAGCCGGTGCTGGACTATGCCGCACGTATGTTCGAGCGCGATTCCTTCAAGGCCAGCCTCACCGAGGCCGAACGGGAAATGCGCGACTGATCCGGCGCGGCGGTGCGGCCCGGCGGGTGGAATCCGGCCACCGTTTGACGTAGCCTGTGGGTATCGATATGGCCCGTCGGTTGTTCCCTGCACATGACTCCGAGCCGTCCCTATCTGATCCGCGCCATCCACGAGTGGGTTCTGGACAACGAGCTCACTCCCTATCTGCTGGTGGATGCCACCGCACCCGGCGTCGAGGTTCCCACGCAATACGTGGAGAACGGGAAGATCGTTCTCAATGTCGGCCCCCGCGCGGTGGAGGGTCTGCAGCTGGGTAACGATTACGTCGCCTTCAGGGCCCGCTTCTCGGGCGCCCCCATGGACGTTATTGCCCCGATTCAGGCGGTTCTCGCCATTTATGCCAAGGAAAACGGACGCGGCATGATTTTTACCGACGAGGATGGTACGCCGCCGGAACCCGAGCCCTCGCCCTCCAAGCCGGGCCGCCCCAGCCTGAAGGTGGTGAAGTAGGCCGCGGACCCGCAACCTGTTCGTTCCGGCGCCATCCCTGAACCGCATCAGCACCCGGCGGGAAGTACGGATGATCGAAATCATCACCTGCGATATCACCAGCTTGAAGGTGGACGCCATCGTCAATGCGGCGAACCACTCGCTGCTGGGAGGCGGTGGCGTGGACGGTTCGATCCACCGGGCGGCCGGGCAGCAGCTCAAGGAATACAACCGAGGCCTTGGGGGCTGCCCGACCGGCGAAGCCCGGGTCAGCCCGGGCTTCCGGCTTCCCGCCCGCTGGATCATCCATACGGTCGGACCCGTGTGGCACGGCGGCGACAGGGACGAGCCCCGGCTGCTGGAGCGCTGTTACCGGAACTCGTTTGAGCTGGCGCTGGAAAAGGGTGTCCGCACCATCGCCTTTCCCGCCATCAGCACCGGCGTGTACGGCTACCCCAGGGAGGCCGCGGCCCGCATCGCCATTGGCGTGATGCGCGAATACGAGTCCCGGTTCGAGCGGATCATCGCCTGCTGCTTCAGCCCCGAAGATGCTGAGATCTACGGGCGGGCGGCGGGGCGGAGCCCGTGAGCGACCGGCGCAGCCGGTGCTCGATCAACAATCACGCCAGCGGGAGCAGCAGCGATGTCCGATGACGAGGAGCGTCGGGTGGTGGTGGTCGATGTGCGCATGCCGTTCATGTCCATGGTCACATTCATGGTGAAATGGGCAGTGGCGGCCGTGCCGGCGGTTCTGATCCTGGCGGTGCTGTGGACGGCGGTCACCGCGCTGATCGGCGCCTTCACCGGCGGCGGCTTCGTCGGCGGTGCCGGTGTGGGCGGGGGCTGGCGTTTCTAGAACCTATCTCAAAATCCCACGCGGCCGCGACGGCGGCGGATTTTGCTTCGCTGCGCGAAGCGAGGAGCGTGGTTGGGTTATTCCCAATGAGTGACGAGCGCCAAAGCAGCGGACAAAATCCGCCCCGTCCCAAAGGGTTGCGGCCCAAAGCCGCGGCGTCTGCGTTGCACCCCTGGCCCGTGGAATGGCCCATCGGTGGAAGGGGGGCGGCGGTGTGCGCCTTGCCGGCGCTGGCTTTGGACCCGCAACGCGGCTCACGGGGGATTTTGAGATAGGTTCTAGCACCCGTCTTGTGATCCCGCGCGGCTTGCGGGGGGGGCGGGCTTGCCAGGATCCGGCCGAAGGTCCGCTATGGTCGGAGCGGCGCGTTCCTGCGGCGCCCGCCTGGCTGTTTCTCAACTGCCTGCTAGCCCAGATAAGACGCCAGGCGCTCGCGGTCATGGATCTGAATGGAGCGGCCCTGGACAGTGATGATCTTTTGTCTGCTCAGGTTGTGCAGGATCCTGGACAG
>DATFLG010000229.1:0-4048 GCA_035267985.1 Gammaproteobacteria bacterium
CCGTCGATGACCAGGTTGGCGCCGGTGACGAAGCGTGCTTCCGGTGAGATCAGATAGCGGACCATCGCCGCCACATCCTCGGGGCGGCCCACCCGGCCGGCCGGATGCTGGCGGTGATCCACTTCGGTGAGCGCGGGTGGGGGGCCGTCCGGATGTGTCTTCCAGGGCGTGGTGTCTATCCATCCGGGGCTCACGCAGTTGACCCGCACGCCGGGCCCGAGGCTTACCGCCAGCGCATGGGTGAGCGCCACCAGGCCGCCTTTGCTGGCCGAATACGCTTCGGTGCCGGGTTCGGACATCAGGGCCCGGGTGGAGGCGATGTTCACGATACTGCCGCGGCGCCGGTCCAGATGCGGCGCCGCATGCTTGCTGCACAGCAAGGCACCGGTGAGATTGACGCTCAGCACGTGCGTCCATTCCTCCAGCGAGAGCTCCGCCAGGGGCTTGTTCCGGCTGATGGCCGCATTGTTGACCAGCGCGTCCACATGCCCGAAGCGGTCCACCACCGCGGCCACCATATCCCCCACGTCCGCTTCCCGGGAAACATCAGTGGACACGAACAGCACGTCGCCCGTCGATTGAAGCTCGGCCGCCGCCTGCTGCCCCGCCTGGGAATCGGCATCGGCGATCGCCACACACCATCCCCGGGCGAGCAGATCGGCGGCAATGGCCTTGCCGATTCCCTGCCCTCCTCCGGTCACGATGGCTGCCTGCCCCGGCATGACGAATACTCCCTGGTCGGTATTTGAAGACAATCACTGACCACATGCGGTTCAAAAGCCGCCTCCGGCCCGCACGAGCGGCGCCCCCGAGGCGCCAGTGTGGAAATATAGCGGGTCCGACGGTACAGTAAAGAATCGCCCGAACGAAGGCGGCGCGGCACCGAAACCCCTCAAGAGGCCCATTTTCATGGCACAGACCAAGATCCTGCTGGACGAATCCGAGATTCCAGGTCAGTGGTACAACGTCATCGCCGACATGCCCAATCCGCCTTCTCCGCCCCTGGGACCCGATGGCACGCCCGTGGGCCCCGACGCCCTGGCGGCCATCTTTCCGGAATCCCTGATCGCCCAGGAGGTCTCCGGCGAGCGCTGGATCCCCATCCCCGAGCCGGTGCGGGAAATCTATCGCCTGTGGCGCCCGTCGCCGCTTTACCGGGCCCACCGCCTGGAACAGGCGCTGGGGACGCCGGCGAAGATTTACTACAAGTACGAGGGGGTCAGCCCGGCCGGCTCCCACAAGCCCAATACGGCTGTCGCCCAGGCCTATTACAACCGCGAGGCGGGCATCCGTCGTCTGGCCACGGAAACCGGGGCGGGCCAGTGGGGTTCGTCCCTGGCCCTGGCCGGCGGCATGTTCGGACTCGAGATCCGGGTCTACATGGTCAAGGTCAGCTATGAGCAGAAGCCCTTCCGCCGGTCCATGATGCACACCTGGGGCGCCGAGGTGCTGGCCAGTCCCACCGACCAGACCGAGGCGGGACGGCACGCCCTGGCCGAGGACCCGCAGAATCCGGGGTCTCTGGGTCTGGCGATCTCCGAGGCGGTGGAGGAGGCCGCCTCCCGCAAGGACACCAACTACGCCCTGGGCTCGGTGCTCAACCATGTGCTGCTGCACCAGACGGTCATCGGCCTGGAAGCGAAGAAGCAGTTCGAGAAGGCAGGGGACTACCCGGACATGGTGTTCGCTCCCTGTGGCGGGGGATCCAACTTCGGTGGAGTTGCCTTTCCCTTCCTGGCCGACAAGGCGGCCGGCCGGGACGTGCGCCTGGTGGCGGTGGAGCCCAGCTCCTGCCCGACCCTGACCCGGGGCCACTATGCCTATGACTTCGGCGATACGGCGGGACTGACCCCGCTGATGCGGATGTATACGCTGGGTCACGATTTCATGCCCCCCAGCATCCACGCCGGGGGCCTGCGCTACCACGGGGACTCGCCGCTGGTGTCCCAGCTCCACCAGGAGGGACTGGTGGATGCGGTGGCCGTGCCCCAGGTGGCCACGTTCGAGGCGGGGGTCACCTTCGCCCGGGCCGAGGGCATCATCCCTGCACCCGAATCCAACCACGCGGTGCGGGCGGTGATCGACCAGGCGCTGGCCTGCAAGGAAACCGGCGAGCCCAAGACCCTGTTCTTCAATCTCTCCGGGCACGGCCATTTCGACATGGCCGCCTACGACAAGTACTTCAACGGGGAGCTGGAGGACTATGACTACCCGGAAGCGGCGATACACGCCGCCCTGGAGCGGTTGCCCAAGGTGGCCGGGGGCTGAAGGGGGCCCGAACATCGTAAAGTGTGCACTATGCACGTCACCGGGCGGCCCGTTGGCGCTAGGCTCAGGGCGTGTACCCGCCGCAAGGGGGGTCGTGCGGAGCGCCCATGGCTAGACTGACACTGTCCTTCCGGGACAAGCGACTGCGGGTTTACCCGCTGGTGGATGACGAGATCCGCGTCGGTCGCGATCCGGAGTGCGCCATTCATATCGACAGCCTCGCGGTGGAGCCCATCCATGCCCGTATCCGGCACCGCGAAGGCGGCTATGTGCTGGTGCCGGCGGATGGCGTCACCACCCTGAAGGTCAATCACCGGCCGGTGGAGGGCGAGCACCGTCTGCAGGACGGGGACCTGGTGCAGGTGGGCAAGCACACCCTGAGCTTCGGTGACAGCGCCGGGGCCGATACCGAGCCCGCAGCATCGAGCCCCTCACCGCCCACCGGTTGGATGCAGATCATGAGTGGGCCGCATCTGGGGCGCACCATCCGCCTGGACCGTGCCATGACCCGCCTCGGCAAGGCTGACATCCAGGCGGCCATGGTGGTACGGCGCAACGATGGCTACCACCTGTCCCACCTGGAAGGCGAAGGCTCGCCCCGGGTCAACGACGAGCCCATCGGCGAGCACACCCGGCACCTGGTACAGGGAGACCGGGTGCGCATCGGCGACCTGGACCTGCATTTCTTCGTGGACGAGCCCGTTGTCCAGTCGGCCCCTCAGCGGCGCTTCAACCGGGTGCCTTTCGAAGCGGAGGTGACCCTCAGCCATGGCGGGCAGCACTGGGCCACCGAGCTGATCGACATTTCCCTGAAGGGGGCCCTGATCCGCCGTCCGGCGGAGTGGTCGGGATTCCGGGGCAACGGCTACTGTCTCAACCTCAAGCTCGCCAAGGGCACGCAGATCACCCTGGACGTGGACGTCGCCCATGTGGACGACGATCGGGTGGGCCTGTCCTGCCGGGAGCTGGGGGTGGAGAGCATGACCCATCTGCGCAGGTTGCTGGAGCTCAACCTGGGCGATCCCGAGGCGCTGGAACGGGACCTGTCCGCCCTCGGTTGAACCCCGGGCCGCCGGGCTCAGATGTCGTCGATGACGTCCAGCAGGCGCCGGGCCGGCGTCACTTCCATGTCCTTGATCTGGCCGCTCCTGGGCGCGTTGGCCCCGGGCACCACCGCGCGCCGGAAGCCGTGGGTGGCCGCCTCCCGCAGACGTTCCTGGCCGCTGGGCACCGGCCGGATCTCCCCGGCCAGACCCACCTCGCCGAACACCACCAGGTCCGTGGGCAGGGGCCGGTTGCGAAAGCTGGACAGGATGGCCAGCAGCACCGCCAGATCGGCGGCGGTCTCCGCCACCCGGACGCCACCCACCACGTTCACGAACACGTCCTGATCGGCGACGGCAATGCCCCCGTGGCGGTGCAGCACCGCCAGCAGCATCGACAGGCGGTTCTGCTCCAGACCCACCGTAACCCGCCGCGGATTGCCCAGATGGCTCTGGTCCACCAGGGCCTGCACCTCCACCAGCAGCGGGCGGGTCCCTTCCCGGGTCACCATGATGACGCTGCCCGGCACCGGTTCGTCATGGCGGGACAGGAAGATGGACGAGGGGTTGCTGACCTCCCGCAGCCCCCGGTCGGTCATGGCGAACACGCCCAGCTCGTTGACCGCGCCGAAGCGGTTCTTGATGGCCCGGATAACCCGGAATCGGCTGCCGGATTCCCCTTCGAAATACAGCACCGTGTCCACCATGTGCTCCAGCACCCGGGGGCCGGCCAGCGT
>DATFLG010000230.1:0-9054 GCA_035267985.1 Gammaproteobacteria bacterium
CGCCGAGGGCACCCTGCGGGCCGCATGGTCCGCCATCGAGCAGGCGCCTTCCGCCCACTGCGCCCTGCTGCTGGCCCTGGAGGAGCATCTGTATCCGCCCCAGATCCTCATCCTGCGGGGCGCCCCGGAAACCCTCTGGGGCTGGCAGGACCGGACGGTGCGGCCCTACGCCCCCCGCCGGCTGACCCTGGCCATTCCCGACGGCGCCCGGGACCTGCCCGGCCTGCTGGCCGAGCGAGGGGCCAGCGGGCAGCCCCGGGCCTACCTGTGCACCGGCACCCGGTGCGCGGCTCCGGTGGACGACCTGCAGGTCCTGGAGCCCGAGCTGCAGGCCGCTGAAGCCCATGGTGGCGGCTCATGAGCGAACCCAAGACACTGGCGGACTATATCCGGGAGGCCCGGGAACGCATCCGGGAGATCGGCCCCGACGATCTGGACGAGATGACCGACAGCCGCCGGGACCTGCTGGTGGTGGACGTGCGCGAGGCCGACGAATACGCCGCCGGCCACCTGCCGGCCGCCGTGCACATTCCCCGGGGCATGCTGGAAGGGGCGGCGGACCCCAACAACAAGCACCGGATGCAGATCCTGTACAGCGCGCGCACCCGGCCGGTGGTGGTGTACTGCGAGACCGGCGCCCGCAGCGCCCTGGCCGCCCGCACGCTCCAGGAAATGGGGTTCGGCGAAGTGTACAATCTCGCCGGCGGCACGGAGATGTGGGAGGCGGAAGACTACCCCCTGGTCCGGGACTGATCCGGGCCCCGTCCGCCCCCGGTACATCACAGCCTGTGGAGGACCCGCCCCCATGCCTCAGCTCGTCAACGGCATCTGGCAGGAGGAGCACTACGAGCCGCCCCGGGACGACGGCCGCTTCGACCGCCAGGAAAGCCAGTTCCGCCACTGGGTGACCGCCGACGGCAGCTCGGGCTTCCCCGCCCAGGCGGGCCGTTACCATCTGTACGTCTCCCTGGCCTGCCCCTGGGCCCACCGCACGCTGATCTTGCGCAAGCTGAAGGGCCTGGAGGACGTGATCGGCCTTTCGGTGGTGGACCCTCACATGGGTGACCGGGGCTGGTATTTCAGCGACAGCCCCGGCTGCATCCCCGATACCATCAACGGCTTCGATCACGCCCACCAGCTCTATACCCGTGCCCGGCCCGACTACACCGGGGAGGTCACCATCCCCGTGCTCTGGGACAAGCACACCGGCACCATCGTGAACAACGAATCCGCGGACATCGTCCGCATGTTCAACAGTGCCTTCGACGCCTTCGGGAATCCGGACCTGGATTTCTATCCCGAGCCGCTGCGCGCCGACATCGACCACATCAACGACTTCGTTTACGAGGACGTGAACAACGGCGTCTACCGCACCGGCTTCGCCGAGAACCAGGAAGCCTACGAGGAGGCGTTCGACCAGCTGTTCAGCGCCCTGCAAACGCTGGACCGGCGCCTCGGGGAGCAGCGCTATCTGGTCGGCGACCGGATCACGGAAGCTGACTGGCGCCTGTTCACCACCCTGGTGCGCTTCGACGCCGTCTACCACCTGCACTTCAAGTGCAACCTGCACCGCCTGGTGGACTATCCCGATCTGTGGGCCTACACCCGCGAGCTCTACCAGGTGCCGGGGGTCTCGGACACCGTGAACATGGACCACATCAAGCGCCACTACTACACCAGCCACCCGTTCCTCAATCCCTCCGGCCTCATTCCCAAGGGACCCGAGTTGGATTTCAGCGCGCCCCACGGCCGAGGTTAGGGCGTCAGAGGCGCAGCGCAATCCGTAAGAAGACAACGGCGCCACGGAAAACACGGAAGGAAAGGATTCAGGATGTAGGGCGCAATAAGCGCAGCGCATTGCGCCGACGAACAGAGGATGGAAAAAGGGGGGTCAGACGGGTAATCGTCTCTGACCCCCTTTTGCGACCCCCTTTTGCGGCCGCTACGATCCTGACTCCCGGCAGGGCCGCCGGTGCGTTGTATCTTCAGCTTTCGGTGGTGCCATTCCTGGTCGCCCAGACGAGAAACGGCGGCAGAATCACGATGGACAAGCCCCCCGTCCCCTGGCGAGGCGGGGGCCTGGCGGTCTTTTCGCGCTCGGCACTGTCAGGTGAGCCCGTACCCGAACGCCTCCTTGAACCGGTCCTTGAACTCATCGACGGTGAAGTGGTGGTTCTGGGTACCGTGCCTGGCGACCTTGATGGCACCCATGAGGGCCGCGATCCGCCCGGTGGTCTCCCAGTCCAGCTCGTTCATCAGCCCATAGAGCAGCCCGCCCCGATAGGCGTCGCCGCAACCGGTAGGGTCGGAGACTTCCCGGGCGGTGGCCGCCGGAATCTCCGTGCGCTTGCCCTCGTGATAGATGTACGAACCCTGGCCGCCGCGGGTGACGATCAGGGCCTGCACCCGGTCGGCGATCTCGTGGGGGGACAGGCCGGTGCGCTCCTGGATGAGCTGGGACTCGTAGTCGTTCACGCACACCCAGGTGGCCTTGTCGATGAAGTCCTTGAGCTCGTCGCCGCCGAACAGGGGCAGCCCCTGACCCGGGTCGAATATGAATGGGATGCCGGCCTCGGCGAACTGAGTGGCATGCTCGATCATGCCGTCGCGACCGTCCGGGGACACCATGCCGATGGTAATGCCCTCGGCCTCCTCCACCCGGTTGTAGTGGGCGTAGTCCATGGCACCCGGATGAAAGGCGGTGATCTGGTTGTCGTCCATGTCCGTGGTGATGAACGCCTGGGCCGTGTAGGTCTCGGCAATGGTCTTGAGATAACGCCGGTCGATGCCGTGACGCTCCATCCACTCCTGATAGGGACCGAAATCGGCGCCCACGGTCCCCATGGGCAGGGGTTCGCCGCCCAGCAGCTTCAGATTGTAGGCAATGTTTCCTGCGCAGCCGCCGAACTCGCGGCGCATGTCGGGCACATGGAAGGCGACGTTCAGCATGTGCACCTTGTCGGGCAGGATGTGGTTCTTGAACCGGTCGTGGAAAACCATGATGGTGTCGAAAGCGAGGGACCCGCAGATGAGTGCCGACATGTGCATTACCTCGTGGATGTCAGTGTTATAAGGTCGATCTTGGACAAAGGCCGGTCCGGCGCAGCCCGGACCCGATGCCGGGAGCCGGTGCCCGGCCCAATTGAAGGAGGCAGGCCGCCCGGGCGCTCCTTCAGGTGAGCAGCACCAGCGCCCAGACGGCGCCGGCGTTGAGCAGGGCAAACAATACCGCCGCCGAGCCCATGTCCTTGGCCCGCCCGGCCAGGGGGTGGCGTTCGTCACCGATGCGGTCCACCGCCGCCTCGATGCTCGAGTTGAGCAGCTCGACGATCGGCACCAGCAGCAGGGCGCCGAGCAGCAGGGCGCGCTGAGTGCCGGTCTGGCCCAGCCACAGCCCCACTGGGGCCAGCACCACGACCAGCGCCACTTCCTGACGGAATGCCTCCTCGTGGCGGAAAGCCGACTTCAGCCCCGCCCAGGAGTACGCCAGTGCGCTGATCAACCGCCGCAGGCCCCCGTTGCCCGAGTCGTTCATTGTTGTTGTTCCACCGCCCAGAGGGGCGCGGGCGTCACACCCCCGCCGTGGCGGACCATAACCAATCCGCCGTCGTCCCCGCAAGGGCCCCGGGCAGGGACTTCGCGCCGGGGCTTCAGGCCGCCGGAAGCTCCGAGCCGCTCCAGGCCAGGTCCAGCTCCCGGGCCGCGCGCACTTCGTCGAGCCGACGTACGGGCTGGGTATGAGGCGCCCCGTGGAGTACCTCGGGATTGGACTCGGCCTCTTCGCGGATCTTCACCATCGCCTCCACGAAACCGTCCAGAGCTTCCTTGGCCTCGGTCTCGGTGGGCTCGATCAACAGACACTCCGGCACCAGCAGCGGGAAATAGGTGGTGGGCGCATGGAACCCGTAATCCAGCAGCCGCTTGGCGAAATCTGTGACGGTGGCGTTCAGGTCCTTGGCCTCGCGCTTGAGGGTGACGATGAACTCGTGAGTGGCGCGGCGCTCCGGGTAGCCCATCTGGAAGCCGGCCTGCCCCAGACGCGCCATCATGTAGTTGGCGTTCAAAGTGGCGAAATCGGCCACCCGGATCATGCCTTCCCGGCCCAGCATGCGGGCATACACATAGGCGCGCAGCAGCACGCCGGCGTTGCCCATGAAGGCCGACAGCCGGCCGATGGACTCCGGACGGTCCTTCTCGGTCAGCCAGCGGTACTCGCCGCCGTCGAAGGCCACGACGGGCACGGGAAGATAGGGCTCGAGGCGCTGGCTCACCCCCACCGGTCCGCTGCCCGGGCCGCCGCCCCCGTGGGGCGTGGAGAAGGTCTTGTGCAGGTTCATGTGTATGACGTCGAAACCCATGTCCCCGGGGCGAACCTTGCCGAGGATGGCGTTGAGGTTGGCGCCGTCGTAATACAGCAGCCCGCCCGCCTCGTGCACCACCCGTGCCAGATCGTCGATACGGCGCTCGAAGACGCCGAGGGTGGACGGATTGGTCAGCATCAGCCCCGCCGTCTTCGGACCTACGGCATCCTTGAGCGCCTGCAGGTCCACATCGCCGTTGCGGTCGGTGGGGATCTCCCGGACCTTGTAGCCGCACATGGTGGCGGTGGCCGGGTTGGTGCCATGGGCCGCGTCGGGCACCAGGATCTCGCTGCGCTGGGAATCGCCCCGGGCGTCGTGGTAGGCGCGGATCATCGCCACCCCGGTGAACTCCCCCTGGGCGCCGGCCGCTGGAGTCAGGGAAACGGCATGCATGCCGGTGACCTGCTTGAGGATCTCCTGCAGGTCGTGCATGCAGGCCATGAAGCCCTGCCCCGAGGAGGCCGGCCCCAGGGGATGACGATTCACCAGTCCCGGCAGCATCGCCAGGGCGTTGCTGGCCCGGGGATTGTATTTCATCGTGCACGAGCCCAGAGGATAGAACTGGGTGTCGATGGAGAAGTTCTTCTGGGACAGGCGCGTGTAATGGCGCACCGCCTGAAGCTCCGACACCTCCGGCAGGCCGGCCCGCTGTCGGCGGCGCAGGTGGGCGGGGATACCCTCGGGCACGGGCGCCTCTTTGGGGGCCTGGGCCGTCGCGCGACGACCGGATCGGGAGTGCTCGAAAATCAGCATGGCGTTACCGTTTCGTGTCTGTCTTTCACTCGAGCGCCTTGAGCGCGGCATCGTAGTCCGGTTCCTCACCGATCTCCGGAACCAGCTGCTCGTACACCACCTTGTCGTTCTCGTCGAGAACCACCACGGCCCGGGCGGTGATCCCGGCCAGGGGGCCGTCAGTGATCAGAACCCCATAGTCCTTGGAAAAATTGCGGTCGCGCATCACCGCCAGCGGGACCACGTTGTCCAGGCCCTCCCCGGCACAGAAGCGGCCCTGGGCGAAGGGCAGGTCCGCGGAGACGATCAGAAACACGGTGTCGTCGCGCTTCGCTGCGGCCTCGTCGAACTTGCGCGTGGAAGTGGCGCACACCGGCGTGTCCAGGCTGGGCACGATGTTCAGCAGCTTTTTCTTGCCGGCATAATCCGACAGACTGCGATCGTTGAGCTCGCCGTCCACCAGCTTGAAGTCGGGGGCCTGGCTGCCGACCGCCGGCAGCTCGCCGTTGGTGTGGATCTCATTGCCCTGCAGGGTGATGGTCGCCATATCTGCTCTCCTTGATCGGTGTCCGTGGTGGTTGTTCCGGGACTCCTGCGGAGCCCGACCTCCTTAAAGACATCAACGCATTTCCGGCTGCACGGGGCGGCCGGGTGTGGTCTGCTTTTCGACGATGCGCGCCAGGTGATCGGCGTACAGCTCCATGTCGTTCTCGGTCTTGGTTTCCGTGGCGCACACCAGCAGGCTGTCGGCCAGCTCCGGGTAATCATCGGCCAGGGGGAAGCCCGCCAGCAGATTGTGCGCCGCCAGGGGCCGCAGGATGTCCGGCACGGGCAGCTTGAAGCGCAGCGCGGCCTCGTGGAAGAACGGCCGGTCGAACACCGGTTCCACGCAATCGCTGGCGGTGAGCTTCTCCACCAGGCGACGCGTGTTGGCATGGCTGACGGCGGCGACATGCTCCAGCCCCTCGGCGCCCAGCATCGCCATGTGGATGGTCGAGGCGGTCACCATCAGTCCCTGGTTGGTGCAGATGTTGGACGTGGCCTTGGAGCGGCGGATATGCTGCTCGCGGGCCTGCAGCGTGAGCGTATAACCCACCCGGCCGTCCCGGTCCACCGTGCGCCCGACGATGCGCCCGGGCATCTGGCGCACATGCGCCTTGCGGCAGCACATGAAGCCGTAATAGGGACCGCCCGAGGACAGGGGCACGCCCAGGGGCTGGCCCTCGCCGCAGACGATGTCGGCGCCCTTCTCGCCCCACTGGCCCGGCGGCTTGAGCAGCGCCATGGCCAGGGGGTTGACCACCGCAATCACCAGGGCGCCGTTGCGGTGGGCCCAATCCACCAGCTCGTCGACCTCCTCCAGCACACCGAAGAAGTTGGGCTGGGGGATCACCACGGCCGTGATGTCCTCGCCGGCGTGGGGCTCCAGGCTCTCCACCGGCGTATGGCCGCCCTGCACCGAATAATCCACTTCCACCAGCTCGATGCCCTGGTTGCGCACGATGGTATTGCAGGTGCGCCGGTAGTTGGGATGCACGCTCCGCGGCACCAGAATACGGCCGGACTTGGATTTGCGATTGGCCCGCACCGCCATCAGCACCGCCTCAGCCAGCCCCGAAGCCCCGTCGTACAGCGAGGCATTGGACACGTCCATGTCCATCAGCCGGGTCATCATGGTCTGGTACTCGTAGATGAGCTGCAGGGTGCCCTGGCTGGCCTCGGCCTGATACGGGGTGTAGGCGCTGTAATATTCGCCCCGGGTAGCGATTTCCCACACCGCCGCCGGAATATGATGTTCGTAGGCGCCGGCGCCGATGAAGCACAGGGGATGGCCGTCCTGCTCGGCGCGCTCGCTCATCAGGCGGGTGATTTCCTGCTCGCTCAGCCCGGCGGGAATTCCCTCCAGAGTCTCCACGCGCAGCTTGCGCGGGATTTCGCTGAACAGGTCCTCGATGCTGTCGACGCCGATGACATCGAGCATCTCGCGGACTTCGGCTTCGGTGTGCGGAATAAACGGCATGATAGAACCACCTTCACTGGATCGCCGCCGCAGCGGCGGACGTTCAGTGCTCCTCGGACTCGAGGAACTTGCGATAGGCGTCGGCGTCCATGAGCCCGTCCAGGGCACCGGCGTCGGCGGGCTTGATGCGCATCAGCCAGCCGTCGCCGTAGGGAGCCTGATTGACCTTCTCCGGACTGTCGCCCAGAGCGTCGTTGACGGCGACCACCTCGCCCTCGAACGGTGCGTATACGTCGGAGGCGGCCTTGACCGACTCCACCACCGCGCAGGCGTCCTCGGCCTGCAGGGCCTGGCCCTGCTCGGGCAGCTCCACGTAGACCATGTCTCCGAGCTGGTCCTGGGCGTGCTCGGTGACGCCCATGGTGACCGTGCCGTCATCTTCGGGACGCAGCCATTCGTGGGTCTTGGTGTACTTGAGATCGGCGGGCACGTTGCTCATGACGGATTCCCCTTTGCTGTCTCGACAGCCGAGATTTGGGCTACAGATCCACCACGGCCTTGCCGTGGCGTACGAACGGCGGTTTCACCATGCGCGCGGCCACCAGCCGGCCGCGGATATCCACCTGGCATTCCCCCTGGGCGGCGGCGGGCACCCGGGCGAAGGCGATGGAGCGCCCCAGGGTGGGCGAAAAGCTGCCGCTGGTGATTTCCCCGTCGCCGGCGTCGGTCACCACCTTCTGGTGGTCGCGCAGCACACCCTTGCCTTCCAGCACCAGCCCCACCAGCCTGCGCTCGACACCCTGCTCGCGCTGGGCCTGGAGGGCCGGGCGGCCGATGAAGTCACGCTCGGAGGGATCCCAGGCCACCGTCCAGGCCAGGCCCGACTCCAGGGGCGAGGTGTCCTCGTCCATGTCCGAGCCGTAGAGGTTCATGCCGGCCTCCAGCCGCAGGGTGTCCCGGGCGCCCAGCCCGCAGGGGCGAACGCCGTCGTCGACCAGGGCGCGCCAGAAGCCGGGAGCCTGCCCGGCCGGCAGCATGAGCTCGAAGCCGTCCTCGCCCGTGTATCCGGTCCGTCCGACGAACCACTCTTCGGCGGCCGCGGCCTGGAACGGTTTCAGGCCCTCGGCCCCCTGGGCCACGGCAGGCGGCATCTGCGCCAGGGCGAGGCTTCTGGCCTCGGGCCCCTGGACGGCGATCATGGCCAGGTCCGGGCGCTCCGTGACTTCCACGGCGAACGCGCCGGCCCGGCCCAGCACCCAGTCCAGGTCCTTGTCGTGGGTGGCGGCATTGACCACCATCCGGTACCAGTTCCCGCCCATGGAGTAGACGATGAGGTCATCGATCACACCGCCGCGCTCGTTGAGCAGGCAGCTGTACAGGGCCTTGCCGGCAACCGACAGGCGGGACACGTCGTTGGCAAGCAGGTAGCGCAGGAATTCCGTGGTCTGGTCCCCGGTGAGGTCCACCACCGTCATGTGGGACACGTCGAACATGCCGGCCTTGCGGCGTACGGCATGATGCTCCTCCACCTGGGAGCCGTAGTGGATGGGCATGTCCCAGCCGGCGAAATCCACCATCTTGCCGCCCAGGCGGACATGTTCCTCGTACAGCGATGTGCGCTTGCCCATGGCCAGGCTCTCCCACCATAGTTGAGTGAAGATTAGCAGCCTCTTTGCTCTCCCGATGGCCGCACCGGTGCCGCCGGCTGTCCGAAGGCGGCGGCTGCGGACAAAAAAGGGGCGACGGCTGGCCACCCGCTGGCCACCCGTCGCCCCTCTGTCCCGAAGACCTGAGAGCTTAGATGCATCCCGACCCACAGCCGGTTGCCATCTTACCCCTTCGGTGGGCCGGACCATCCCGACCACTCTCCAGAGTCAACCCAGCCGCCGCGGTCCTTTTGCCTGAGCGTTTCCGAGCGAGTTGCGCCTTCGGCGTCCTGCGGTTCCGCAGGCTCTCTCCCACGCCGGCTATCTGGTTGAACGCCCCACTATATACGCCGCG
>DATFLG010000231.1:0-9685 GCA_035267985.1 Gammaproteobacteria bacterium
TCCAATGGCCTTAGCCAGGCAGCCAACGAACAGGCCGCCAGTGTTGAAGAGACCGGCGCATCCATGGAACAGATGACCGCATCGGTGCAACAGAATGCCGAGCATGCCAACTCGACCAACCAACTGGCCAAGCAGACTTCAAGCAAGGCGGTGGATGGGGGCTCCGCGGTGGGCCGGACCGTCGAATCCATGCGCGAGATCGCCGACAAGATCGTGCTGATCGAAGACATTGCCTACAAAACCAACCTGCTGGCCCTGAACGCCGCCATCGAGGCGGCCCGGGCGGGCGAGCAGGGCCGGGGCTTCGCGGTGGTGGCCGAGGAGGTGCGCACCCTGGCCTCGCGGACCCAGCAGTCCACCGAGGAAATCCGCGAGATCATCGAGCGCCTCCAGGGCGGCACCCGCACCGCGGTGGAAGTGATGGAGCAGAGCCGCACCAAGGCCCAGGCTGGGGCCGACCAGGCCGGGGAGGCGGGCCGGGTGCTGGAGGGCATCATGTCGAGCGTGGGCGACATTGCGGGCATGAACACCCAGATCGCCAGCGCCGCCGAGGAGCAGGGCGCGGTGGCCGAGGAGATCAACCGCAACGTGACCAACATCTCCGGCGTGGTGCACGAGACCGCCGCCGGTGCCGAGCAGCTCTCCGAAGCCGGCAGCAATCTGACCCGTTTGTCAGGCACCCTGCAGAGCCTGGTGGGGCGGTTCAGGGTGTGACGGAAACCGGCGGGGCCGCCCGCAGGGTCTCCAGGGAACGGCGCAGGGCGCCCAGGTCCGGGAGCCGGGTGGCGCCCACGGCATCCAGCGCCGCGGCATAGGCCGGGGCGGCGGCGCCGCCCACCAGCAGGGCCACCGATGCCGGGAGCTGTCGGCGCAGGCTGCGCAGCTCGTCCACCAGGCGCGGGTCGTCCGGCGGGTAGGTGATGCTCAGGGCAACCGCCCGGGCGTCGGTGGCCGCCGCTGCCGCGGCGATCTCGCCGGCCGGCAGGTTTGGATTCAGGTATACCGCTTTCCAGCCCTCGGACCCGGCGGTGATGGCGGCCATCAGGGCGCCGAGCTCGTGATTCTGTCCCGCGGGCGTGGTGACGATCAGCGCCGGGCCCTCGCCGCTCATGTTGCTGGTGCGGGCCAGATCCCCGAGAAAGGAACGGATCACCCCCGCCGCCAGGTGTTCGTGTCCAACCCGCAGGCTGCCGTCGTTCCAGCAGCGTCCCACCTGCTGCAGCAGCGGCGTGACCACCTCATCCAGCAGCACCGGGATCGCCAGGGCCAGGCTGGCTGCGGTCAACGCCGACTCCAACCCGGATGCATCCATGCGTTCCACCGCCTCCAGGCAGGTCCGCAAGTGTCCGGCCGGAGCGGGGCCGGGACGCGGTGCCGGCGCGGGGGGCTGCGCGGCCTGATCCTCGTCCACCAGCGCCTGAAGCGCCTCCCGGTCCAGGCCGGCCACGTCCCCGATACGCCGTCCCGCGGCCGTGGCCTTGCGCAGCAGAATCAACCGCTCCACATCCTCGTCGGAATACAGCCGCCGGCTGCCCCGGGTCCGTTCCGGGCGGACGGCGCCGTACCGCCGCTCCCAGACCCGGATCACGTCCGCCGTGAGCCCCGTGCGCCGGGCGACCACCTGAATTGGATGCTTTCCCTGGACAGCTTTCATAAGAGGAGTCCGCAGGTATTTGTTTTAACGATGGGTGCAGTATAAACGAGCAAAATGTCCAGGACAACATATTGACAATCCAAATTTGCAGTAGTATTGTCCTGGACATCAGATAGACGCCCACGGACAGTACCCAGGCGATGCTGCCAACCGAAACCCCGGGGTCGGATTCTGATGACCCGCCAGAGCGGCGGGACCGGCAGTCAAATGACGGGGCCGGACGGCCCCGGACAAACTCGATATGGAGGTTTACCCAATGGTCAACGTTCGCAACCCATCGCTTTCCTTCCGCCCCCTGGTGGCCTTCGCCGGCGCACTGGTCCTGTTCATCGCGGCGGCGGGCACCGCTGTCGCCGGTGGTTACGGCAGCTACGGCAACAGCCAGCCGGCTGCGAAAGCCGACCTGGTGGACACCGCGGCCGGTGCCGGGGATTTCAGCACCCTGGTGACGGCCATCAAGGCGGCGGGCCTTGAAAACACCCTGCGCGACGGCGGTCCCTACACCGTGTTCGCACCCACCAACGCCGCCTTTGCGAAGCTGCCGGCCGGGGCGTTGCAGTCTCTGCTGGATGATCCCCAGGCCCTGGCCCAGGTCCTCACCTATCACGTGGTTCCGGGGCGGGTCATGGCCGCCGACGTGATGGGGTTGTCATCGGCCACCACCGTGGAGGGCCGATCCGTGGCCATCGGGACCGCCGGAGGCGTGACGGTGAACCAGGCCCGGGTGGTCAAGACCGACATCCTCGCCAGCAACGGCGTGATCCACGTGATCGACTCGGTGCTGCTTCCCGAGTAATCCGGACCGTTCCCCCCCTGGAGCACCTTGCTCCACCTTCTGGGCCGGGTCCCCCCCGGCCCTTCTTTTTTTCACATGTTGCCGGACACACGGGGGCCGGCAGCGTTGAAGAAAGTCGGGATCGCGGTCGGGGCGGTTCGGAGTTCAGGGTACGGAATGCCAACCGCAGAGTGCAGGACTGAAGGGATGCACGCGTTGCGGGTCATCTGGGCGGGTCATTCGGCACGTCTCATTATTCGTGCCGCGTCTATTCGCCCGTGTTTTGCGCGTGGAAAGGGGACTCGGCGTGATCGACTCCCATCCCCACTTTTTCCGTCCTGTGTCCTGGCGCCCCCGGTTTCAATCCCTGTGTGTCACGATAAGATTCGGTGCAATGCGCTTCGCTTATTGCGCCGCACGTCAAGCCGGGAATCAATCCGAATACTCAGGCTGGACGAATAAAGGTGACCGAGTCGATCGTCCAGGCGTCCGGTTGCGGAAAGCACGCGGGCGATCGACTCCGATCCCCCCATTTTAGGTCACGCTTGGGGCTGCGCTGCTCGCGTGGCACACGGGGTAAGGAGAACGGCATCCCCGCCGTGGCCTTGTTTCGGTCCGTGCTTTCCGTGTTTTCCGTGGCGCAGTTGCATGGTTCCGTCCCGTGGCGCCTTCGTTCTTACCGGGCCGCGGGAGCCCGGGTGGGTCGGTGGGTCAGATCAGGTCCCGGTCGATGACGCGGTCCCAATTGCAGGAATAGACCCGCTTGTCCCCCTCATAGGCATCCAGTTCGGCCCGCAGGAAGAACGAGCGGGGGCCGGAGGTGAGGACGGTGCGGGTGACCGTGCGAACGGACCAGTCCTCGCGCTGAAAGCCCCACACCCAACGGGTCTCGCCGCGCACCGAGTCGAAGTCGTCGTCCCAGTGGCTGTACCGTTCCACGGCGCTGCGCTGCAGGACCAGGTCGATGTCGTGGATGCGCTGCACCCCGTCGTCGTTGATGACCTCCAGGGTCGACTGATCCGAAGCCAGGTCCCGGATGACCCGCCAGTTGTGATGCTGGGGTTCCACCGGCGTCGCCCTCAGGGGCGGCGCCGTCTCCGGCTCCTGGAAGGCGGGAAGCTGGCTGTCCTCCGGGCGGGATCCGCGCACCGGCAGATGCAGGTAGCTGCCCTGCGTGAAGAGGGTCAGGCGCACGGGTTCCGGCGGCGGCCACGCCAGGGGCCAGTAGGAGGTGGACAGGGCGATGCGCAGGCGGTGCCCTGCCGGAAACTGCTGGGCCACATCGTTGAGCTTGACCTGAACGCGATAACGCTGCCCCGGGACCAGGCGCTCCGGGTGCTCGCTGCTGTCGCGATGGGTCAGGTTGAGCAGTCCATAGGTGACCCGGGTCGCCTTGTCATCCGGCGCGATATCCGACAGGCGGACCGCGATCATTGCCAGCGGCTTGTTCGAGGCCAGCTCCAGATCCACCACCACGGGGCCCAGGATCTCCGTATCCGAGGGCAGGGGATCGCTGTCGAAGGTCAATGCGCCCCCGTCCTCCTGGCGCTGGTCGTGGGGCAGATCGGGGGCTGCCGTGTACGAGCACCATTTACCCGCGAACAGACCCACTCCCAGGGGTGATTGGATGGTCAGCGTTTCCGCCGGCGGTGACTCGTCCTCGGCGGCGATGCGGGCCATGGACAGACGGTGGCTGCGCCGGGTCACGTTGGGCGAGGGCCAGGCGGTTTCCCCCACCCAGCGTCCGGGGCGGTAGGTGTAGCGGGTGGTGGGCGGCACGCTCTCCTGCATCCAGACCCGCAGTGCGGGCTCGGCCATGATCCCGGTTTCGGTGTCCTTCAGCCACTGGTCCCACCAGCGCAGGGCCTCCTGCAGGAAGCCGATGTCGGGGCCCGGCACCCCGATATGGGGATACTTGTGGCCCCAGGGTCCGATGAGCCCCTTGCGGGGCACGCTGAGGTGCTCCAGGAGCCGGAACACGGCATTGGAGTAGCCGTCCGTCCACCCGCTCACGGCGTACACGGGACAGCGGATGGCCCCGTAATCCTCGCAAACGGAGCCGTGCTTCCAGTACTCGTCCCGGCGCTGGTGACGCAGCCAGGTGTCCAGCCACAGGCCGCTGCCCTCCAGGCGCTGGTGCCAGAGCTCGCGCCAGCGCTCCCCCACGATCTGCGGATCCGGGGGCAGGGAATTGAAGGCGAACATGGTGGACGCCCAGGACAGGTTGTCCCCCAGCAGGCAGCCCCCCATGTGATGCACGTCGTCGGCGTAGCGGTCGTCGGTGGAGCAGACGGTGATCACGGCCTTGAGCTCGGGCGGCTGCAGGGCGGCGACCTGCAGCCCGTTGAAGCCGCCCCAGGAGATGCCGATCATGCCCACCGACCCGCTGCACCAGGACTGGTCGGCGAGCCAGCGTATGATCTGCACGCCGTCTTCCAGTTCCTGGGGCAGGTATTCGTCCGTGAGCACCCCCTCGGAGTCACCGCTGCCGCGGATGTCCACCCGCACGCAGGCATAGCCGTGCCCCGCCACATAGGGGTGCATGAGGTTGTCCCGTCCCCGGGTGGTGTCGCGCTTGCGGTACGGAATGTACTCCAGGATCGCCGGGACCGGGTCGCGGTCGGCGTCCTCGGGAATCCACATCCGGGCCGCCAGTCGGGTGCCGTCGGGCAGGGGGATCCAGGTGTTCTCGATCTCCCGGACAGGGCGGGGAAAGGAAGTGACGACTTTCACTGTTGGCGGTCGCTCCTGGCGTCGGTTGGCAATGGCAGCCGGCCGATCATGGCCGGGAAAATCCGGCCGCCGGCCCCTCATGTTAACCATAGGAATCCCCGGCGCCCGGCACAACCCGCGCCGGGTCCGGGGACCCGCCCGCCCCCTTACGGGCGAAGCCGGCTTCGATCCATCTCCAGCAGGGCGCTGGTGGCCCGCACCAGGGTCCGGGTGACCTGTTCGGTGGTCGTCAGGGAGGCCGACTCATTGGCGGCGTGGGCCTGGCTCAGCTCACCGGGCCCGAACAGCACCGAGGGGGTGCCCGCAAGGCGCACCCAGCCCGCCATGTCGCAGCCGTAGGGGGCACCAACCGACACCGGACGCTCGCCGAAGGCCACCTCCGCCGCATCCCCCAGGACATCCAGCAGCGGGTGATCCAGGGCGATTTCACCGGCCCCGAAGCCGGCCGCCTTCCAATGCACCACCGGCGGGTGCCGGCTCAGCCAGGGATCGTCCGCGATCCCCTCGTCCAGGGTCCGCTCGAAACGCGCCTTGGCCTCGGCAGTGGTTTCGCCGAGGGCGACCCCGACCCGCAACTCCACCTGCAGGCGGTCCATCACGCTGGAGCTCCAGGTGCCGCCGTGGATGATCCCCGCGTTGGTGGAATACGGCAGCCGGAGGTCGCGCATCAGCGGGTGGCGTTCGCCGGCGTTGAGCTCGGCCTCGGCCCGGCGCAGGGCCTGGTGGACCGTCAGGTAGTGATCCAGGGCGCTTTCACCGTCCAGGCGGGTACTGGCGTGGGCGGACTGTCCGGTCACCTCGATGGTGCAGGACATGGCCCCGGCATGGGCGGGAACGATCCGGGGCAGGCCGCCGATGCAGGTGGGTTCGGGAATGATGGCGGCATCGGCGCTCCACCCCCGGCGGATGGCCGCCAGTGTGCCCAGACCGCTGTCCTCCTCGGCAGGTACCGCCACGAACACCACCCGCCCGGGGAAATCCCGCGGTCCACGGGCGAAGGCCTCGAAGGTTTCCAGTGCCGCGATCAGTCCCGATTTCATGTCCGATGCGCCGCGGCCGTACACCCGGTCCCCGCTGATCGAGCCCAGGAAGGGGTCGGTGGTCCACTGCTCGTAATCCCCCGGCGGGACCACGTCCACGTGGCCGGTCAGCATGACCGTGGGTCCGTCCCGGGGCCCGCGGATCAGACCGGCCACCACCGGCACCCAGCCGCGCTCCACCTCGTGCCCCGGATACTCGGGGTCGCCCACCAGCTTGGCGATGCCGTCGTACCAGTAGTCCACTTCGGCGCCGCTTTCGCTGAGCCAGTTGGCGATATGGCGGATGGCGAGCTCCTCCTCGCCGGTGACCGAGGGAATGCGCACCAGATCCACCAGGCGGTCACGCAGGCGGTCGGAGTCGATGAGGGTGGTACGATCTTTCATCCGGTGTCTCCGACTGCAAGCTTAGACGTTATCCCGGGGCACGGTGAGGTCCCAGGCCTTGTGAAACACATGGCGCCCGTTCTCCTCGGCGTCCAGGGTCGCGCGGATGCGGAAATCCAGGGCGCCGGCGGTCATGACCGTCTCGGTGATGGTGCGCACCTGCCAGTCTCCCCGGCGAAAACCCATGACCCGGCGGGTCTCGCCCCGCACCGACCCGTAGTCATCGTCCATCGCGCTGTAGCGTTCCACGCCGCGGTGCTCGACGGTGGTGCCGACGTTCTCCAGCCGGTAGACCCCGTTGGAATCATTCACCTCCAGGGTGAACAGGTCGCTTTCCAGCTCCCGCACGATGCGCCAGGCGTAACTGGGAGGCTCGATGATCGTCCTCTCCGGGACCACCGCGCCGGCGGGTTCGGGCAAAGGATGCAGGGCCGCGTCCTCCGGGCCCGGGGCGCGTACCGGCAGGATCACCGCGCTGGTCCCCGTCCACAGCTGCAGGGTCACCGGCTCCGGGGGCGGCCAGGCAAGAGGCCAGTAGGCGCTGGACACCGCGAGGCGGATGCGGTGGCCCGCCGGGAAGCGCTGGGCGATGTCGTTGAGCTGCACCCGGACCCGGTAGCGCCGACCCGGTTCCAGGGGCGCTGGCTGTTCGTGGCTGTCCCGGTGGGTGAGGTTGAGCACCCCGTAGCTGACCCGCGCCACCTGGCCGTCCGGGCGCACGTCGTTGAGGCGCACGGCGACCATGGCCGTGGGCCGGTCGGCGCTCAGGTCCAGCTCCGCCACGGGCGCGCCGAGGATCTCCAGCGGCGCCTCCAGGGGCTCGGTGTCGAACACCAGGGAGCCGGCATCGTCCTCGCGCTGGTCGCCCGGCAGGTCGGGGCCGTCGGCATAGGAACACCATTTGCCCGCCATCAGGCCCACCCGCAGGGGCGAGTGGAGGTCCAGGGGCCGTTCGCGAGGGGTTTCGTCGGGGGCGGCGAGGCGGCTGGTGTCCAGGGCCAGGCGCCGCGGGCGGACCCGTTGGCTGGGCCAGCGCTGCTCGCCCACCCAGTGGCCCCGGCGTTCCGTATAGCGGTGCCTGGGGGGCATGGTGTCGAGCATCCAGGCCCGCAGCCGGGGCTCGTCCATGATGCCGGTGTCCCGGCCCTTGAGCCAGTGATCCCACCAGCGCAGGGTCTCGTCCAGAAAGCCGATGGCCGGTCCTGCCTCTCCCAGGTGGGGGTAGCGGTGGCTCCAGGGGCCCACCAGACCCTTGCAGGGCACGTCCAGGTGCGCCAGCAGCCGGAACACGGCGTTGGAGTAGCCGTCCGCCCAGCCGCTCACCGCGAACACGGGGCAGCGGATGGCGCCGTAGTCCTCGCATACTGACCCATGCTGCCAGAACGCGTCCCGGCGCTGGTGACGACTCCAGGCATCCAGCCACAGACCGCTGTCCCTGAGCCGGTCGAACCACATCTGCCGCCACCGGGCACCGACCACTTCCGGGTCGGGTGGGCAGGCGTTGTTGGCGAACATGATGGAAGCCCAGGACAGGTTGTCCAGCAGCATGCACCCGCCCATGTAGTGGACGTCGTCGGCGTAGCGGTCGTCCGTCGAGCACACGGTGACGATGGCTTTCAGTGCCGGCGGTTGCAGCGCCGCGATCTGCAGTCCGTTGAACCCGCCCCAGGAGATGCCCAGCATGCCCACGTTGCCGTCGCACCAGCTCTGGCGGGCGAGCCAGTCGATGACGGCGACGCCGTCGGCCAGCTCCCGGGGTGTGTATTCGTCGGTGAGCACGCCTTCGGAGTCGCCGCTGCCGCGGATGTCCACCCGCACACCCGCATAACCGTGCCCCGCCAGGTAGGGATGGGTGACTTCGTCCTCGAAGGTGCGCAGATCCCGCTTGCGGTAGGGGATGTATTCCAGGATCGCCGGCACGGGATGGTCTTGGGCGTCTTCGGGCAGCCAGATGCGGGCGGCCAGGGACACCCCGTCGGCCATGGGAATCCACACATGATGCAGCTCGCGTACCCGGCGGGGAAACTCGGTGACGATTTTCATGACGGTGTGTTTGATCCTCCTTTGGCCGGGCGCGGCATCATTGGCAGTCCCGGATGTCGAACCGCAATCGCCGCCGGCACTGGCCATAGGCGTCGCGGATGCCCTCGGGGTCGTCGGCGCCCACATACACGACCGCCAGCACGTAGCTGTAACTCTCCTGGTGGGTGAGCTCGGCCAGGCGCGTGCCGGGCTGCACATGGGGCTCGAATACCAGTCCCGGTACCTCGTCTCGCACGGCTGCCACCTGATCCCCCCCGGGAAGGGCCTGGACCACGCCGTCGCGGTAGTGGCGCAGAAAGCAGCAGGCTGCGTAGCGGAACGGGCCCTGGCGGTGCGGGAAGTCCGGGCGCTGTCCCAGGGCCACGTCCACCACGACCTGGTGGTTGGACACCCCGTCCACTTTCTCGAACAGCTCGCTGTGGTGCTGGGCGATGCGGGTGTTGATTTCCAGCAGCCAGATGCGGTCGTCGGCCGCGTCCCAGTAGAACTCGATGTTGAATGCAGCGTTGTCGTACCCGATGTGCTCCAGTACCCGGCGGGCAATGCCCCGCATGCGCCGCCGGACCCGTACCGGGAGGCGGGAGGGGTACTGGTAGCGCAGGAAGGTGGATTTGTTGCGGGCGCGGATGGAGTCCACCAGACCGTGATAGTGCACCTCCCCCTGGAAAACGTAGCCTTCCAGGGTGCACTGGCGGCCGCCGATGATGGCTTCGGCAATGCAGTGCCGTCCGTTCACGGCAGCGATCTCCGGTGGCAGATCGGCCTGCTCAAGAACGTAGTTGAAGGGCTCGGAGAACACATGGATCCGCTCGCGGATGGCCTTCCTGGCCTGCTCGAACTGTTCGGCATCGCCGATGCGAAAGCCCAGAAAGGAGCCGGCCGACTTGACCGGTTTTACCCAGAACGGATAGTCGAGTTCGATGCCCTCCAGCGCGTCCTTGTCGAAGGGATCGAAGGCCTGGAACTGTGGAATGTGCTCGGGAACCACCTCGTGCTGCACCCGCCGGCTCCAGTACTTGTGCTCGCATTTGAGCAGGCTTTCCAGGGACAGAGTGC
>DATFLG010000232.1:0-3818 GCA_035267985.1 Gammaproteobacteria bacterium
GGTTGTCCGACCAGGCCACGGCGACCCTGGAGCCGGCGACGGCCACGTTCTTGCGTCCGGCCGACTCCAGATGATGGAAGATCCCCGGACCGTGCACGCGGGTCACCGGGATGGCGGGGCTGAACTCCCACGGCGCCGCCCAGGCGCCGGCCGACAGGACCAGCCCCAGCATCAGGGGCAGCAGGCGGGCGAGACGGCCCGTCACGAGTCGTGGGCCATGAATTGGGAGAATGACTCGTGCTTGTAGTAGCCGCCGTGGACGTAGCGGTCGAACTGCTTGAAGTCCTTCACCGTCTTGAAGCCGGGCGCCTTGAAGACCACGGTGCCGTCGGGCTTGAGCCAGGCGAACAGGGGCGTGCCCACCACGTGCAGGCGCGCCCCCAGCTCCATTTCCGTGATGCGCTCGCCGCTGGGCAGCGTCAGACGCCGGCCGCTCTCGGCGTCGGCGTACACCAGCACGTAGTGCTTGGCGTACAGCTTGTGCAGGGAGGGGTCGGAGAAGGTCTCCTTGTTGGTCTTGGCGCAGTAGCCGCATCCGTAGCGGCCGAAGTACAGGAAGATCATCTTGTGCTCGGCCCGGGCCTTGCGCAGCCCCTGGTCATAGGGCAGGAAATGATAACCCTTGGGGGGGTTGGCTCGGGCGGGGGAGCCGGCCAGCAGCGGGCCCAGCAGGACGGCCAGCGCCAGCACCGCCGGCCAATGAAACAAAGGGGTAAGGCGTCGCCCCACGGGGTCCTCCGGAAAGGCTGATGTCAACGGTCGGTCAATCACTATGGGTGGTGCCAGGCTCAATCAACCGCGCGGCATGCGCGGTTGCGCCAGCTCTGATCTTCACAGTGTAGGACGATCGGCGCGGCGTTCCTATTCCGCGTATCGGTGATGGCCATTCACGGCGGCGGCGACGGGCTGGTGAGTACGGCGACCGGGAAATCCCGGAGCAGTTCACTGATGGCGATGCGGGCCTGTCCATTGCCGGCGGGTTCGCCGTGGCTGACGTGGCCGGTGAACAGGTTGCGGTAGCCGGTGCGCCCGTTGCCGGGCACCTCCAGCCAGGTGTCGGGCCAGTCGGGGATCCCCGTTTGCGGGGTGGCGTCGGCCGCTTCCCCCACAGCGTACCAGCGGGGCGCCAGGGTCAGGACGCTGCGGTCTTCGTAGCGCCGGGCGTAGGCACAGAAGTGGGTGGCGAAGCGGCCGTCCACCGCCAGGCCCAGATAGTCGCCGTGGACAAAGAGGTCGGGATCGCGCTGGCGCAGCGCCAGCAGCTGCCAAGTCAGATACAGCTTTGCCCGTCCGTCCGTCAGGTTCAGCGCCAGTTCCCGGGCCAGTCCCGCCAGCTCGTCCCGGGCCGCCCGTTCGCGCAGCTCGCTCAGCAGGGCGCGGCGCCGGTGGAAGTCCACGGGGCGCCGGTTGTCCGGGTCCACCAGGCTGAAGTTCCACAGCTCGTTGCCCTGATAGATGTCGGGCACGCCGGGGGCGTTCAGCTTGAGCACCGTCTGGGACAGGCTGTTGAGCAGCCCGAAACCCGCCACCCGGCGCTGGAAAGGCAGAAAGTCCGTGAGAAAGGCGGAAGGGCCCGGGTGCTTGAGCAGCTCGCGGATGAAATGGGTGACCGCCTGCTCGTAGTCGGCATTGGGATTGATCCAGGAGCTGCGCAGCTTCGCCTCGCGCACCGCCTTGATCATGTACTGCTCGATGCGTTCCCGGAACGCCGCCATGCCCTCGGGGTCCAGGGTCTCCAGGGGCCAGGCGCCGAGCAGTGTCTGATACAGCAGGTATTCGTCGTTGCGCGAGGGGGCCGGCTCGCCGTCCACGGTGCGCCGCTTGCTGCGGTTGACCCGGCTCCAGCGTCCCACATGCCGGCGCCATTCCTCGGGCAGCTCGCTGAGCACGTTGATACGCGCGCGAACGTCCTCGCTGCGCTTGGTGTCGTGGGTGGAGGTGGCCAGCATGCCGTGGGGCCAGTTCTGCACCCGCTCCTGGTTGGCGTGATGAAACGAGCCCGGCGAGACGGCGAAGCGGCGCGGGTCGTCGCCCACCTCGTTGGCCGATACCAGGCGGTTGTACACGTAGAAGGTGGTGTCCTCCAGCCCCTTGGCCATGGCGGGTGCCGTGTACTGCTGGAATTTCATGGCGAACTGCACCACCCGGGACAGCAGCTCCGGACTGTCCACCGAATCCCGGTCCTCCAGCAGGATGTCCCGCAGGAAGGTGAATATGGTGACGTCGGTGCCGGCGCTGCGCTTGGTCGCCTGGGCGATGGCCCAGTCCACGTAGCGGCGGTCCTCGTCGCTCACCTGCTCGGCGCTGACATAGGTGCGATAGACGGGAAAGCAGGCCGTCACCTGGCTGAGGGCTTCACGCAGTCCGTTGAGGGTGAAGTCCCGGGTGTGGCGGTCGGCCTGGGCTACGTGGTTGAGCTGGTTGGCCAGCACCGTCAGTTCGCTGGAGAGCTGGGCCCGGATGATGAGTTTCTTGCGCTCGAACAGGACATCCTCGAACGGGGCTTCCCGGCCCGTGAAGCGGTTATACAGCCGGGTGAGAGGCTTCTCCCCGTCGGGATGGACCAGCAGGGCGTTGAGCAGGGCGGCGAACTCGTAGCCGGTGGTTCCGTGCACCGGCCACTGGGGCGGAAGGCGCTCGTAGGTGGCCAGTATCTTCTCTACCACCAGGTAGCAGTCCGGAGGCCGATCCTCCCCGGGAGGCGCCCGGCCCAGGGCGTTCTGCACCGCGGCCGCCAGGCGCCGGTAGTAGCCGAGGGGATCGTACAGCCCGTCGGGATGGTCGATGCGCAGGCCGTCCAGAACCCCGGCGCCCACCAGCTCCAGCACCAGGCGGTGGGTGGCCTCGAACACCTCGGGGTTGTCCATGCGCAGGCCGGCCAGGTCGTTGATGTCGAAGAACCGGCGGTAGTTGATCTCGTCGGAGGCCACCTGCCAGAAGGCCAGGCGGTAAGCCTGGCGCTCGAGCAGGGCGTGAAGGCGGTCGAACGAGTGGGGCTCGCCGGGGACGCCGTTGAATCCGGCCACCGCCCGGCTGATGACCCGGGCGACCGGATCGCTGCGCCGGCACAGCTCCGCCAGTCGGCGCTTGTGGATTTCCTTGTCCCGGTTGCGCGCCTCGCGTTCCTCCGAGCGGGTGTCATCGCGCCCGGGCAGGTTCTGAAAGGCGGTGATCAGACTCTGGTGCTCGGCCAGCTCGGCGCTCTCGGCGCCCAGCTCGGTTTCCAGAGCCGCGCTGCCCGCGGACAGGATATCCGGGTAGGTGCGCGGATCGACCGGGAAACAGTGCTCGTAGTAATGGACGCTGAAGCTGCCCCGGTTCTGGTCGAAGCGCAGCTCCAGGTCGCCGTTCTCCAGCACGGCGCCGTAGTGGTCGCCCAGCAGGGGCACCAGGATCTTGCCCCGCAGATTTTCCTTTACCGGATGCCAGTCGATGTCGAAATAGGGCGCATGCCGGGCGCCTTCGCCATTCTCCAGCACGTCCAGCCACCAGGCATTGTCGTCACCGCCCACCCCCATGTGATTGGGCACCAGATCGAGGATCTGTCCCATGCCGTGGGCCGCCAGGGCGGTGGTGAACGCCTCGAAGGCGCTGCGGTCGCCGATTTCCGGGTTCAGGGCGTTGTGGTCGACGATGTCATAGCCGTGGGAGCTGCCGGTCCGGGCCTTCAGGTAGGGGGAGGCGTAGAAGTGGCTGATCCCCAGCTCTGACAGATAGGGCACCAACTCGGCGGCGTGGGTGAAGGTGAAGTCGCCATTGAGCTGAACGCGGTAGGTGGCTCTCGTTATGTGGGCGCCGTCCATGGCTCGATCAGCTCT
>DATFLG010000233.1:0-2119 GCA_035267985.1 Gammaproteobacteria bacterium
GGGGAAAACCAAGAGCCACGGAACCCGCGGAATCCACGGACGGAAAGAGATCAAAGGCGCCACGGACTACACGGAAAACACGGACGGGTGTGAAGGCCGGAAAAAAGGGTCGGAGTCGAGCGGCCCGTTGGTCTCGGCGACGAGGCGCTGCATGATCGATTCTGTTAGCCTCAGCACGCCGGGCCTTGCCGTATTGTGTTGAATTTTTCAATTTCCGTGTTTTCCGTGCCTTCCGTGGCGCAGTTTTCCTGTCGGGGATGAAGCGCAGCGCGATCCGGTGGAGGTCAACGGGGGCGCTCATATCCACTTCTTGATGCGGAAGAACACGAGCAGCACCACCGCCGTCAGGAGCATGCCCCCCAGGGTGAAGTAGTACCCGTAGTGGGCGTGCAGCTCCGGCATGTGCTCGAAGTTCATTCCGAACACCCCGGCCACGAACGACAGGGGCAGGAATATGGCCGACAGCACCGTCAGCACCCGCATGATCTCGTTGGTGCGATGGGCCACGGCGGAGAAATGCAGCTGGACCAGGGCCTCCACCTCGGCCTGCTGGGAGCGGGCGAAACGGGTCACGCGGCGGATATGCTCCAGCAGGTCCGTGTAGCGCACGGTCAGCTGCTCGTCGATCTCCAGGCGGGTATTGTCGCGCCAGCTGAGGATGGCGTCCTCCTGTCCCTCGCACAGCATTTCCAGGGTGCGCAGCTGGCTGCGGTGGCCCAGCACCGCCAGCCAGTCGCTGAAGGGGTTGTGGGGGTCGAGCAGGTCCGTGACCCACCGCTCCATCAGCAGCGTCAGCTGATCGCGCATGGCCAGGAAGCGGTCCACCATGGCGTTGAGTATCAGATGCATCAGCTCGGCCGGGCGCTGGGGCATGCGGATGGTGTTCTCCACCAGGCGCTGGTGGATGGCGGCAACGGACCGGCTGTTGGGCGCCCGCACCGTAATCAGCATGCGGTCCAGGATGAAGAACGCCGTGGGCCGCGTGGCGAACTGGGCCTCCTCGATCTCCGGCGCCAGGCTGCGGAATATCAGCTCGTCGTAGTCCGCCGTGCTGTCGTAGAAGGAAGGATGGGTGGCGTTGAGGCTGTCCTGCAGGTGGCGGTCGTGGATCCGGGTGCCGGTGAGCTTCTCCACCGTCTTGTGCCATTCCGGCTCCGTATCCCGCACGAAGTCCAGCCACAGGAAGCCCTGCTCGGGCAGCGTCTCGACATGATCCAGGATGCGGACGGGTTCGCCCTTGACGATGCGGATGATTTCCATGGGCCGGGCTGGCACGGATTCTGATTATAGGGCCCTATCTCACCACAACCCGGGGGCGCCGTCACGGCCCCGCGCCGGTTCCCCACTTGCCCGGCAAGGGCCGCTGCCGCTCAGGGCGTGCCCCTCAGAAGAACGTACCCTCCAGCGGCGAGGAGGCGCTGGCGAAACGCTTGCGCGGCATCCGTCCGGCCAGATAGGCCTCGCGGCCCGCCTCGATGGCCTTGTTCATGGCCGAGGCCATGAGCACCGGGTTGCGGGCGCCGGCGATGGCGGTGTTCATGAGCACCCCGTCGCAGCCCAGCTCCATCGCCACCGCGGCATCGGAGGCGGTTCCCACGCCGGCGTCCACCAGGATGGGCACGGTGGCGTTTTCCACGATGGTGACGATGTTGTAGGGGTTGCGGATGCCCAGGCCCGAGCCGATGGGCGCGGCCAGGGGCATCACCGCCACGCATCCCATGTCCTCCAGGCGCTTGGCCACCACCGGGTCGTCGTTGGTGTAGACCATTACCTTGAAGCCGTCCTCGATCAGGGTCTCGGCGGCCTCCAGGGTCTGGACGATGTCCGGGAACAGGGTCTTCTGGTCCCCCAGCACCTCCAGCTTCACCAGGTCGTGGCCGTCCAGCAGCTCACGGGCCAGCCGGCAGGTGCGTACCGCATCCTCGGCGCTGTAGCAGCCGGCGGTGTTGGGCAGCAGGGTGTAGCGGTCCAGGGGCAGAACGTCCAACAGGTTGGGCTCGCCGGGATTCTGTCCGATGTTGGTGCGCCGGATGGCCACCGTGATGATCTGGGCGCCGCTGGCCTCCACTGCCCGGCGCGTTTCGTCCAGGTCCTTGTACTGCCGGTGCCCACCAGCAAC
>DATFLG010000234.1:0-3687 GCA_035267985.1 Gammaproteobacteria bacterium
AGTCCGCCAGAGCCACCGGGTGGCCGTTGGCGGCATAGTGGCTGGCGAGATTGGTGGCCAGTGTGCTCTTGCCGCATCCCCCCTTGGCATTCAGCACCATGATGGTACGCATAGGCATTTCCTTGTTTTAGATAGGGCTGAGAGCCTTTTCCCTACCCTACCACAGGGTGGCGTTCGCCTGGAGTCGCGCCCCTGCCGGCTCGGAACCGCTCTGACTGTCATGTTTTTCGACAATCCAAACGGCCACGCAAGCTACTGACTTTAATGTTTTAATCGACACGCCCCGGGTCTTGTTCGGGGTATTTGCCCCATTCGGGCCCTGGGGGCTTTCCAGGGAGTCGAGCTTCTTTACTGGAGGTGCGAAATATCGCAGTCTGTTGATAGTAAAAATATTATTGCAGGCGCCCGGGGCCCCGGGCATCCCTGCCCCAGCCTTAACTGTCGTATTGTTTTACACCTGGTCAATGCCTTCGCGGCCTGGCGCAGTAAAAACAATGAGTTGACGAGCTGGCCCGCAATTTGCTCTATAACCCGGCAAACAAGAAGCCGATGAATCGGCCGCCGCTGTTCGGTCAGCGCCAACCACCAAAACAATAAGCGGTTAACGGTGGCGTGAACAACGACAATAATAAGAAAAAGGGACCGCAGTCCCATCAAGCCCGCAGCCGCGGGCTTTTTTGTGCGCGCCGCGCGCCGGTCTAGTCCAGGCCCAGATCCGGCCACAAGGCGTCCACCCGGGCTTTGACGTCGGCGCTCATGGCAATGGGCCGGCCCCACTGCCGGTTGGTTTCGCCGGGCCATTTGTGGGTGGCGTCGAAGCCGATCTTGCCTCCCAGGCCCGCCACCGGCGAGGCGAAGTCCAGGTAGTCGATGGGCGTGTTCTCCACGATCACCGTATCCCGGGCCGGGTCCATGCGGGTGGTCATGGCCCACACCACGTCCTGCCAGTTGCGCACGTCGATGTCCTCGTCGGTGACGATGACGAACTTGGTGTACATGAACTGGCGCAGGAAGGACCACACGCCGAACATCACCCGTTTGGCATGGCCGGCGTACTGCTTGCGCATGCTCACGCAGGCCATGCGGTAGGAGCAACCCTCCGGGGGCAGGTAGAAGTCGGTGATCTCGGGAAACTGCTTGCGCAGGATGGGCACGAACACCTCGTTCAGGGCCACCCCGAGAATGGCAGGCTCGTCGGGCGGGCGCCCGGTGTAGGTGCTGTGATAGATGGGGCGCTCGCGATGGGTGACGCGCTCCACCGTGAACACCGGGAAGGTCTCCACTTCGTTGTAGTAGCCGGTGTGGTCGCCGAACGGACCCTCCGGGGCGGTTTCACCCGGGTGGATGAAGCCCTCCAGCACGATCTCCGCGCTGGCCGGCACCTGGAGCTCGCTGAGGCGGCATTTGACCAGCTCGGTTCTGGCGCCCCGCAGCAGGCCGGCAAAGGCATATTCGGACAGTGAATCGGGCACCGGCGTGACGGCGCCCAGGATGGTGGCCGGATCGGCCCCCAGGGCCACCGCCACCGGAAACGCCTCGCCCGGGTGGGCCTGCTGCCAGTCCCGGAAGTCCAGCGCCCCGCCCCGGTGGGCCAGCCAGCGCATGATGAGCTTGTTGCGCCCGATGACCTGCTGTCGGTAGATGCCCAGGTTCTGTCGTTCCTTGTGGGGGCCGCGGGTGACCACCAGGGCCCAGGTGATCAGCGGGCCGGCGTCCTCCGGCCAGCAGGTCTGGATGGGCAGGGCACCCAGGTCCACGTCGTCGGCCTCGATGACCCGCTGCTGGCAGGGGGCGCTGCGCACCACCTTGGGAGCCATGTCCAGCACCTTCTTGAAGACCGGCAGGCTGCGCCAGGCTTCCTTCATGCCCCGGGGCGGGTCCGGCTCCTTGAGGAAGGCCAGCAGGCGGCCCACCTCCCGCAGGGCGTCCACCGACTCCTGCCCCATCCCCAGGGCCACCCGCCGGGGCGTGCCGAACAGGTTGCCCAGCACCGGGATGTCGTGGCCCTTGGGGCGCTCGAACAGCAGCGCCGGCCCCTGCGCCCGCAGCACCCGGTCGCAGATCTCGGTCATCTCCAGGCGCGGGTCCACCTCGGCGCCGATGCGCTTGAGCTCGCCCCGGCCTTCGAGCTGCTCGATGAAGTCACGCAGATCACGGTATTTCATGGGCGTATCGCTTTACGGGCGGCGGGTGCACAGCATACCAGGGCATGTTTCCCAAAGGCGCGCGCGGCCGCGGGCGGAGGAGGCGGCGGGCCCCGACGGGCACAGGCCTGTCAGACCTCGAACTGCGCCACCACGGGCGCGTGGTCCGAGGGCCGCTCCCAGCCCCGGGGCTCCTTGTCGACCCGGCATCCGGTGCAGGCGTCGCACAGCGCCCGGCTGGCCAGCACATGGTCGATGCGCAGGCCCAGGTTGCGGGCAAAACCCCGCATGCGGTAGTCCCACCAGCTGAAGCTCCCGTCGGGCTGATCGAACAGGCGGAAGGTGTCGCACAGGCCAAGGGCCTCCAGCCCCTTGAACGCCTCGCGCTCGGGTTGGCTGAACAGCACCCGTCCCTCCCATACCAACGGGTCGTAGACATCCCGTTCATCCGGGGCGATATTGAAGTCCCCCACCACCACCAGCTGCTCGTGGCGGGCGAGCTCGTCGCTGAGGAACCCCGTGAGCTTGTCGAGCCAGTCCAGCTTGTAGGCATATTTCGGCGAATCCACCGCTTCGCCGTTGGGCACGTACAGGTTGATCAGGCGCAGTCTGCCGAAGGTGGCGCCCAGCACCCGGCGCTGAGGATCGTCCAGCCCGGGAATATCCGTGACCCGGTCGCTGCCGGGCCCTCTGGCGAGGATGGCCACTCCGTTGTAGGTCTTCTGGCCGCTGTACAGGGCATGGTAGCCGGCCGCCTGGAAGTCGGCTTCGGGGAACCGGGTATCCTCCAGCTTGGTTTCCTGCAGGGCCAGCAGGTCCGGCTTGTGCGCCTGCAGCCACTGCAGCACCTGGGGCAGGCGCACCCGCAGGGAATTGACGTTCCAGGTCGCGATCTTCATTTGAGTTGTTCGGCTATCGAGATTGAAATTATCGCCACAGAGGACACCGAGTGCACGAAACATTCTGCCCTTTCGCGTAAACCTGCGGTCCAGCCTGGCCGATACCGGCCAACGACCAAGCCGAATGCTTCCAGTGTTCTTCTGTCCCCATCAAACGTCGTCGGCAGCAAAGCCGCAAGGACAGCCTCCGGACACCTTCAATCGGTCGCGCACTGGCAAGATTGATCAGTCACGCCCGGCGAAGGCCTGTCGCCCGCAGGTACGACAAGGTCTGCGCCACCGCGACTTCCGGCAATCCGCACCCGAGATGCCGCTGCATCTCGATAGCCGCACCAGTAATGCGTTCCGTCCGCAAATCCCCCATGGCGATCCCCGCTGGGGCAGCCATTGTTGAACATCCGTGTTCCGGGGCTTTGTGCCCTGTGTGTCATCTGTGGCCAATCCGGTGGCGCAATACCGGTCTAGGCCGCCAGCCCGGAGTGACGCAGCAGGGCGTCGATGGTGGGCTCACGGCCGCGGAACTCCACGAACAGCTCCATGGGATCCCGAGACCCGCCCTGTTCCAGGATGCTGGTGAGAAAGCGCAGGCCCGTGTCCCGGTCGAAGATGCCGCTTTCCTCGAAGGCCGAGAACGCGTCCGCCGA
>DATFLG010000235.1:0-5650 GCA_035267985.1 Gammaproteobacteria bacterium
TGCTGGCGGCCAGCACCGGCATTGTCGGCGCCACGGTGGTCACCATGGGGCTGCTCTCCCTGCCCACCATGCTGCGCCGGGGCTACGATCCGGCCCTGGCCAGCGGCGCCATCTGCGCCTCGGGCACCCTGGGCCAGATCATCCCCCCCTCCATCGTCCTGGTGCTGCTGGGGGACGTGCTGTCCTCGGCCTACCAGCAGGCCCAGCTCAACATGGGCATCTTCTCCCCCCGCACCGTCTCCGTGGGGGACCTGTTCATCGGCGCCATCGTTCCCGGGCTGATCCTGGTGGGCCTGTACATGGCCTATCTGGCCTGGGTGGCCTGGCGCCGCCCGGCGGCCATGCCGGTGATTCCCGACGCCGAGCGTCGGGCCCTGCGGGGCGGCAGCATGCTGTCGCTCATGGTGAAGGCGCTGATCCCGCCCCTGGTGCTGATCGTGGCAGTGCTGGGCTCCATCATCGGCGGACTCGCCACCCCGACCGAAGCCGCCTCGGTGGGTGCCGTGGGCGCCCTGGTGCTGGCAGCGTTCCAGGGGCAGCTCAGCCTGTCGGTCCTGCGGGACGTCATGCGCAGCACCACCCAGGTCAGCAGCATGGTGTTTCTCATTCTCATCGGCGCCTCGGTGTTCTCCCTGGTGTTCCGGGGGTTCGGCGGCGACGACCTGGTGCGGAACCTGCTCACCGGTCTGCCCGGCGGCGAGGTGGGCGCCGTGGCGGCGGTGATGGCGGTGATGTTCGTGCTGGGATTCGTGCTGGACTTCATCGAAATCACCTTCGTGGTGGTGCCCATCGTGGGCCCGGTGCTGCTGACCATGGGGCTGGACCCGGTGTGGCTGGGGATCATGATCGCCATCAACCTGCAGACCTCCTTCCTGACCCCACCCTTCGGCTTCGCCCTGTTCTACTTGCGGGGCGTGGCACCGCCCCAGGTGACCACCGGACAGATCTACCGGGGGGTGGCCCCGTTCATCGCCATTCAGCTGGTGATGCTGGGGCTGCTGGCCTGGTGGCCCCATCTGGCCACCTGGCTGCCGAAGGTGATCTACGGCGATTGACGGCGCGCACCCGGCCCGGGCTTACGCCTGCACCGGGGTCATGGAGGGGTTCAGGGCCAGATGGCCCAGGAACTGGCGGCTGGCCGCCCGCCAGGTGCGACTCAGGGCATGGCGCCGGCACGCGGCCGGATCGAGTCGAAGCGCGGCGCTGACAGCCTCGGCAAGATCGTCCCGCAGCGCCCCGGTGACCCCTTCGCGGACCACGTCCACCGGTCCGGTGACCGGGTAGGCGGCCACCGGCACCCCCGCGGCCATCGCCTCCAGCATCACCAGGCCGAAGGTGTCGGTGCGGCTTGGAAACACGAACACATCGGCGGCCGCCAGGTAGCGGGCCAGCTCCTCGCCGAACTTGAAGCCCGTGAAGCGCACCCGCGGATGGCGCCGGCGCAGCATCTCCAGATCCGGCCCGTCCCCCACCACGTACCGGGTCCCCGGAAGATCCAGATCCAGGAAGGCCTCGATGTTCTTCTCCACCGCCACCCGGCCCATGTACAGGGACACGGGCCGCGGCGCATCGAGAAATGACTTTTCCCTGGGTCGGAACAGCTCGGTGTCCACACCCCGGGACCAGATCACCAGGTTCGCGAAGCCATGGGCGGCCAGGGACCGGCGCATGGACGGGGTGGCCACCAGCGTGCGCGCCGCGCCCCCGTGGAACCAGCGCATGAACCGGTAGGAGAGCGCCACGGGCACCGGGGCGCGCAACCGCACGTACTCGGGGAACTGGGTATGGTAGGAGGTGGTAAAAGCCAGCCCGCCGCGCCGGCACCATCCGCGGGCGGCCAGTCCCAGGGGGCCTTCGGTGGCGATATGCACGGCGGTGGGAGCAAACGCGTCCAGGGTGCGGGCGATTCCGCGCCCCGGAAACAGGGCCAGGCGGATGGACGGATAGGAGGGACAGGGAGCGGTGCGAAACTGCGCCGGTGTCACGCACAGCACCTGGTGGCCCAGGGCCTGCAGCTCCTCGGTGGTGCGCTGAAGGGTGCGCACGACCCCGTTCACCTGGGGGTGCCAGGCGTCGGTGACCAGGGCGATCCTCACGCGGCGTGGCCGACCGGCACCGGCGCCTGTGTGGACAGGCTTTTCACCAGGTGCTGGCGGTCGGCCCAGCGCAGCAGCTGCAGCTCACCGTCGTGACGCTCCACCAGGGCCGTGCAGCTCTCCACCCAGTCGCCGTCGTTGCAGTAGAGCGCGCCGTTGAGGGTGGTCATTTCCGCGCGGTGGATATGGCCACAGACCACCCCGTCGAACCCACGCCTGCGGGCTTCGTGGGCGGTGGCCTGCTCGAAGTTGCGGATGTAGCGACGAGCGTTGCCCATCCGGTGCTTGAGGTAGGCCGCCAGGGACCAGTAAGAAAACCCCAGCCGGCGGCGCAGTCCGTTCACCCAGCCGCTCAGGGCCAGCAGCAGATCATAGGCGCGGGTGCCCAGCACGGACACCAGCGCCGAGCACTTCACCACCCCGTCGAACTGGTCGCCGTGGACCACCAGCAGGCGGCTGCCCGCGGCAGTGGTGTGCACCACCTCGGATTCGATGGCCACGTTGCCGAACCGGGTCCCGGCGTGCTCGCGCAGCAGCGCGTCGTGATTGCCGGGTATGTAGATCACCCGGGTGCCGCGCTTGGCCTTGCCCAGCACCGTCCGGATCACGTTGTTGTGGGACTGCGGCCAGTAAAGGCCCCGCTTCATGTTCCACAGGTCGAGGATATCGCCCACCAGATAGAGGTATTCGCACTGGGTGGCGTGCAGGAAATCCAGCAGAAATTCGGCCTGGCACCCCCGGGACCCCAAATGAACGTCGGAGATCCAGATGGCGCGATAGCGCAGCGGTCGCAGGTCGTGGACGGGGTTCATGGCATCGCCCTCCGGTCGGTGGCCCGACCGTACGATGCCGCGGGCGTGTTACACGAAAGGCAAGATCCTGTTAAGGAATGATGAACCGGAGGGGATCATCTGGCCCCGGGCAGTCTCTCACAGCCCGGATGAAGCGCCTGCCAAGTCCGGGGAAAGAGCCGCGGAAGGGAAAGGATCAAAGGCGCCACGGAGAACACGGACGAGAGCCAAGCGAGCGCCTCGGAGCCCACTTCGTTCCATCCGGGCGACGGTCCGCGAACCACCGGTTTCGTGGCCGGGCCGTCGAGCCCGGATGAAGCGCAGCGAAATCCGGGGAAATGCCTACGTCTATAGCGCCCTCGCTCTCAGATACGCCCGTTCCGATACCCGGGTCCACGGAAGGACCTGTTCACGGAAGTCGCGGTAGGACGCGTACACCTTGCCGGCCATGGCGTCCTTTTTGGCGATCTCCGCCACCACGTCCTCGGACAGCCCGCGCAGCTTCCTGAGCACGTCGTCCGGAAACGGGCGCAGGTCCACCTTGTGCTTGTGCACCAGGGTGTCCAGCGCCTCGTTGTTGCGGGCGTTGTACTCGGCGAGCATGTCCTGGTTGGCCACCCGGCAGGCGTTGAGGACGATGCTCTGCAGTTCCTTGGGAAGCGCCTCGAAGGCCTTCTTGTTGATGAAGCATTCCAGCGTGGTGCCGGGCTCGTGCCAACCGGGGTAATAGTAATATTTGGCGACCTTGTAGAGGCCGAAGGCGAGATCATTGTAGGGCCCCACCCACTCGGTGGCGTCGATGGCGCCGGAATCCAGGGAGGTGAAGATCTCCCCGCCGGGCAGGCTCACGGGGGTGCCGCCGGCGCGGCGCAGCACTTCCCCGCCCAGTCCGGGGATGCGCATCTTCAGGCCCTTCAGGTCGTCGACGGAATTGATCTCCTTGTTGAACCAGCCGCCCATCTGCACCCCGGTGTTGCCGGCCGCGGTGGGGACCAGGCCGAACTCGTCGTACACCTCCCTCCACAGATCCATGCCGCCGCCGTGGTACAGCCAGGCGTTCATCTCGTCGGCGGTGAAGCCGTAGGGCACGGCAGCGAAGAACTGGGCGGCTTCAGACTTCCCTTTCCAGTAATAAGACGCACCGTGGCCCATCTCCGCGGTGCCCCGGGACACGGCGTCGAAGATCTCGAACGCGGGCACCAGCTCCTTGGCACCGTAGACCTTCACCCGGATTCGCCCGCCGCTCATTTCGCCGATAAGCCGGGCCAGATGATTGGCACCGGTGCCCAGGCCGGGAAAGTTCTTGGGCCAGGTGGTCACCATCTTCCAGTGACGGGTCTTCGGGGCGGGCGCCGCCGGCGCACTGCCGAGCAGCGAACCGGTGGCCAGGGCGCCGCCCCCGGCGGCGCGGATGAAGTCACGGCGTTTCATGCTTTCACCTTGCGGGTCGGTGGTGGAGGCCCAAGGGTCTTCAATCGGGACGGACAGCGCAACCGGGTCTGGGGGGCCTGGGATCGGCCATGGTTGCAAATATGAATAGTTATGCGATGATGTTTAAAAACGGGATTGAGAACACCGTTTAACCGATCGAAAATTAAAGAAACGCAGGGGGGAGAAAAGCGAGCCGTGGCAGACCTCCGATGTGTTGGGCGCACGCGCCCCGGCCGGGCGTGGGTGGACTCGTGCCCGCGGTGAAGTCCGCCGCCGGCGGCATTGTCCTGCCGATTGTGGCGGGCTTGCTGTTGGCACCCGCGGCGGGGCTGAGTGGCGCCCTGCTGTTCCACCTCACCGACCTGGCCACCGTGGAAGCCTCCTTGCATGAGGGCGTGCTGCCGGCCGTTCTGGGCCTGATAACCGGTTGGAGCGCACTTCATTTTCGCGCCTACCTGCGGCCATTCCATCGCTGGCTGGCCGCCCACCCGGACGCCTCCACCGCCCCGGCCCACCTGCATCACCGGCTGCGCCGTTTCAGCCGGGATTTCTGGGGCCTGTTCCTGCTCTACGCCCTCGCCATGCCACTGGTGTTCTTCCTGTCCCGGGACACGCTGCCGGATGGGCAGGCGCTGGGGCGCTTCTTGGATTTTCTGCTGCTGCAGCTGGCTGCGGTGGCGCTGGTGGGCCTGCCGGCATATTTCCTCGCCCTGGATCGGCTCGGGCGTCTGGCCAGCCGCCTGGGCCTGGATCGCGTTCAGGTCAGCCTGAAATCCAAGACCCTGCTGCTGGGCGGCTTCGTGCCGCTGCTGTGCTACGGGATCCTGGTGAGCTTCTACTGGCGCGATACCGGCCGCCTGTCGGCGGACCTGTTGGCCCTGTGGGGAACCCTGGCGGTGATCACGGCGGCGATGACCGTGCTGGCCATGCGCAGCATGGCTCAGGCCCTGGGGCCCGTGCAGGAGGTCCTGGGCCGCAGCGGCGCCTCGCCTCATGAAGATCTTGCCAGGCTGCGCCCCCAGTCCACCGACGAGATCGGCTATCTCACCCAGACCCTGGGGCGGCTGTTCCGACGGCTGGGGGACCAGGAGTCCCATATGCGCGCCGTGGTGGACACGGCCGCGGAGGGAATCGTGGTGGTCACTGAGCAGGGAGAGATCGATACCTTCAATCCGGCCGCCGAGCAGTTGTTCGGCTACCTGGCCACCGAGATCCGCGGGCGCCCCCTGTCATGGCTGCTGCCCGACCTGGCCGATGAGGGGCTCGCCCCCCAGGTCACGTCCGGTGAACGCGAGGTCATGGGCCTGCACCGCAACGGCCGTCCCATTGCGG
>DATFLG010000236.1:0-2463 GCA_035267985.1 Gammaproteobacteria bacterium
ACGGGCACCACGGTGGGCCAGCTCATCGAAGGGCTGGGCCTGTCCATGGAGGAGGTGGAGCTGGTGCTGGTGGACGGCACCTCGGTACCGGCCGGCTACCGGCTCGACGACGGCCAGCGGGTGAGCCTCTATCCGGTCTTCGAAGGCATGGATGTGGGCCCTCTGGTCCGCCTGCGCACCCACCCCCTGCGCGAGCCCCGGTTCGTGGTGGACGCGGACCTCCCGGAGCTGGCCCAGGGCCTGGAGGAGCGGGGCTTCGACGTCATCTACCGTGAGGCGTATCCGCCCGGGGAGCTGGTGCGCATCGCCCGGGCAGAGCACCGTATACTGCTCACGGCAGATACCCACCTGCCGGGTCTCGACCGCCTGACCCATGTGTGCCTGGTGCAGGCGCAGGAACCGGCCCACCAGCTCCATGACGTGATGACCCGGCTGGATCTCAAGGCCGCAGCCACGCCTTAGCTCCGGGAGCGCGTTCCGGGCGGCCGGCGCGGGCCCCGGAAACATCGACCCGGGGCGTTGAGCCTATTGAAAGGGAGGCGGCACCCATGAGCATCGTCACGATCGGCAACTACTATGCCGAATGGACGCCGTCGGGCCGGCCGGACAAGCCGGGCGTGGGGAAGATCGTCCTGCGCAGCGCCGCGCACTTCACCGACCTGTACTGGCTCACCAATCTCAACGCCGGGGACTACCGGATCCTGCTGGCCATGCTCCAGAGCGAAAAGCCCCTGTATTGGGACATCCGGGCCAACTGCCTGCGCACCGCCCATCCTCAGAGCCTGGATGCCGAGCCCGTGGGCGAGGCCGGGCACGGCGGGCAGGGCGAATAACCCGGCGATACGCGGAAAAGGGGTCAGAGTCGATCGGCTGGCAACTCGGTTGCGGAAACCAAGCGGTCGACCGACTGCCGACCCCTTTTCCGCGTCCCTGCTTCCGTGGCGCCTTTTGATTTCTTCCCTTCCGTGGATTGCGTGGGTTCCGTAGCTCTTCGCCGTTCCCCGGCTTACGCCGGCGCTTCAGCCGGGCCACCACAGCCAAACGCACCGCCGGCGGTCAACAGGCCTTTCCCCGGATTACGCCGGCGCTAATCCGGGCTACGATTTGTTTGTGCCTTCCGTGTCTTCCGTGGCGCTTTTTGATTTCTCCCCTTCCGTGGATTCCGTGGGTTCCGTGGCTCTTCGCCGTTCCCCGGCTTACGCTGGCGCTTCAGCCGGGCCACCACAGCCAAACGCACCGCCGGCGGTCAACAGGCCTTTCCCCGGATTACGCTGGCGCTAATCCGGGCTACGATTTGTTTGTGCCTTCCGGGTCTTCCATGGCGCTTTTTGATTTCTTCCCTTCCGTGGATTCCGTGGGTTCCGTGGCTCTTCGCTTTCCCCGGATGACGCCGGCGCTTCAGCCGGGCCACCGCAGCCAAACGCACCGCCGGCGGTCAACAGGCCTCTCCCCGGATTACGCTGGCGCTAATCCGGGCTACGATTTGTCCGTGCTTTCCGTGTCTTCCGTGGCGCTTTTTGATTTCTTCCCTTCCGTGGATTCCGTGGGTTCCGTGGCGCCTTTGATTTCTTCAGGGAATGGCCACCCTGTCCATGCGGTCCCGGATGATGCGCGCGCGGCGCAGCAGGTCGGGATCGCTGCGGTGATGCTGGTAGTAACGCGGATCGGGGATCATGGCCGCCAGCAGGGCGGCCTGGGTCGCATCCAGGTGTCCGCAGCGAGTGTGGAAATAATACCGGGCGGCTGCCTGGGCGCCGTAGAGGCCGTTGCCCCACTCGATGACATTCAGATAGATCTCCAGGATGCGCCGTTTGCTCATGACCGATGCCAGCATCACGGTGATGACCGCTTCCTCGGCCTTGCGCCCGAGGGTGCGGCGCGGCGACAGGAACAGGTTCTTGGCCAGCTGCTGGGTGATGGTGGAGCCCCCGGCGACAATGTGGCCGGCATTGACGTCCCGCAGCAGGGCATCCTCTATCCCGTCCCAGTCGAAGCCGAAGTTGGACACGAAGCTGGCGTCCTCACCTGCCACCACCGCCCGTTTGAGTGCCGGGGCAATCCGCCGGTAAGGCACCCACTGCTGGCGGACCGCCACCGTCCGATGGTGGGCCGCCAGGCTCTGGCGCCGCTCCTGGATGAAGGCGGTGGTGGCCGGATTATGGTCCACGTACCAGAGAACATGGCCGAGGATCCAGACCTGGTAGCCGGCGACGGCGGCCGCCGCCGCCAGAATCGCCCGCTCCAGCCATCGGCGCAGCACCGGAAAACGCCTGTTCCTGGGGCGGCGGGCCACGGGCAGTCAGCGCGTGGGCAGCGCCCGGGCGCTGTGCCAGAATGGTCGGCGCGGCCGCCCGCCGCGGCGCGGCCGATGGAGATTGGACACGATGTTGACCCGCCTGTTGTTTGGCCTCGGGGTGGCCGCCCTGAGCGGTTACCTGATTCACGAAACCCGGCGCATGGCCC
>DATFLG010000237.1:0-3888 GCA_035267985.1 Gammaproteobacteria bacterium
CCCACGAACAGCACCGATGCGGTCACCGGATTCTGCAGGAACCGGTAGACACCCCGCACGGGGCGACTGCCCAGCACCGCCCGCACCGGACCCCGCAACCGCCCGGGCAGACCCGCGGCCATCACCTCATGGGGCCCCGCCAGCACCACCAGGAAGGGACCGATATGGTGCAGCACAAGGTGCTGGAGCCGGTGCACCCAGAACATGTGCTGGGACAGATAATCGAAATAGCTCTGCAGGGAGAAGTAGATCAGCACCACCCCGATGAGAAACGCGGCGCTGCGCCAGCGGGAGACGCCCCCGCCGGCGGCTTTCAGTCGCCGGGTCCCGCGCAGATACAGGGCCACGGCTGCCAGGCAGCCGAGAATGACCGTGGGTGACGGTTCCCACGGGGTCATCCACTTCACTGCCGTATCGATCCAGGGCACCTGCGGTCAACGCCTGTCGGGGGGCGCGTGGAACACGCGCGGACGGGAAAAACGCCGCTAGGATAGGGGGCCGTCCCAGGCGATGCAAATCGCCCGGCAGGCGCCGCCTGTCCACCGCCCCGGGCACCGGGTGGCGCCGACCGCCCCGTCCACGACCCCGTTGCCGGCGCGCTTTGTGAAGTCTGCGTGTGCGTTCTGTTATTTTATAGTTAAGTCAAAAACTTACCGCCATTTCTTTTGACGGACATCAATGCCCCGCCCCTGAACCGCCACCACACTGCACCTGTCAGAACATTCCGACCGCAGGGATACATGCCACGCCTTCATTCCACAGCCCGTAAGGACCGCAGCCCGGCGCGGACTGCGGGGGCGCGAGTGTACGCCTGCTTCGGCCTTTGTAATAAGAATGGAACCATGCGGAGACAGACCATGAGGAAGAACGTCATTCAACTCGCAATGGCCGGGGCCGCCGGTGCGGCGTTGCTGATGGCCGGCAACGCCAACGCGGTGCCCAGCTTCGCCCGTCAGACCGGCATGGCCTGCGCCGCCTGCCATACGGTGTTTCCCGAGCTCACCTCCTTCGGGCGCCAGTTCAAGCTCAACGGATACACCCTCACCGGCATGCAGCAGGTGCAGCAGGGGGCCAGCAGCTCCAGCGGCGGCCTGAAGATCAACGAGATTCCGCCCCTGTCCGCCATGCTTCAGGTGGGCGCCACCCATATCTCCAAGGACGTGCCCGGCGAGCAGAACAACTATGTGGAGTTCCCCCAGCAGCTGAGCTTCTTCTTCGCCGGCGAGATCACGCCCCACATCGGTTCGTTCATTCAGATCACCTACGCCCAGCCCGATGACAAGTTCGGGTGGGACAACACCGACATCCGCTACGCCAACCACGCCACCGTGGCCGGCAAGGACACCATCTACGGCGTCACCCTGAACAATGCACCCACGGTGGAGGACCCCTGGAACAGCACGCCGGTCTGGGGCTTCCCATTCTCGGGCCCGCCGGACAACGCCCCGGCCCCCACCGCCGGCACCCTGCTGGGTAGCGGCGCCCTGGCCCAGGACGTGGCCGGTCTCGGCGGCTATGCCCTGTGGGGCGGGCACCTGTACGGCAACCTGACCCTGTACCGCTCGGCCCACCTGGGACAGGACGCGCCGACCCAGACGGGCAGCACCAACACCCTGGACAACTTCGCCCCCTACTGGCGCCTGGCCTGGCAACAGAACTTCGGCCAGAACTACCTGGAGGTGGGCACCTACGGCATGTACGCCAAGCTCTATCCGAGCGGCATCTCCGGCAACACTGACGACTATACCGACACTGCGGTGGATGCCCAGTACGAGATGCCGATCGGCGACCACCTGCTTTCGGTGCACGCCAACTACATCCACGAGAAGCAGCACCTGAGCGTCACCAACCCCGGCAACGACACCAAGTTGAACGATTTCAAGCTCAACGGAATCTATCACTGGGGCAACCGGGCCGAGGCGGCGCTGGGGTACTTCAACATCAGCGGCGATGCCAACGCAGCGCTGTACGGCACCACCAACGGCAAGCCCAACAGCAACGGCTGGATCGCCCAGGCCAGCTACCTGCCCTGGCAGAACACCAAGCTCACCCTGCAGTACACGGCCTACACCAAGTTCGACGGGGCCAGCAGCAACTATGACGGCGCAGGACGCAGCGCCTCCGACAACAACACCCTGTTCCTCCAGGGTTGGTTCATGTGGTAACAACCAGCGGTGCGCCGGCGGGCCCCTCTCCCCGCCCGCCGGCCCCGTCCTTCCCCACGAGGAGCTTCAACAATGACCCGAGTGAACCCCGGCCGGCCCCTGTTGCCGGTCATTTTGATTGCGGCTGCGGTGCCCGCCGCATGGGCGGCCGGTCCTGCGCCGCTCGCCCAGCGGATGGACCAGCTCACCCGCCGGGTGAAGGCCCTGGAAACCCAGGTCCGGCAACTGCAGAACGCCTGCGCCGGCCCCGGGGCCGGAACAACAGCGCCCTCGCAGGCCCGGCCCGGGCAGGCGGCCGCGGCCGGTTCGGCAAAAGCGGGACCGTCAGCCGCCCCGGCGCCCGCCCGGCAAACCGGGAGCAACCCGTCGGCCGCGAAGGGTTACCCCTGGCGGGCCAAGGAACAGTGGCGGTCCCTGAAGGCGGACATGACGGCGGACCAGGTCGAGAATCTGCTGGGGAAACCCAGCCGCACCTTCAAGCTCAATGGCGACACCGTGTGGTATTACCGATACCCCGGGGTCGGGGCCGGCTCGGTCATGATCCGCTCCAACGGCAGCGTCGCCGGCTGGCAGCGCCCCCCCTTCGGCTGGTGGTAGCCCGGTGCCGTCCCCCACCGGCTTTCCCCCTTCCCGATCTCCCGCTGCACGCCGCCGGCTGACAACCGGGCCGGCGGCCCTGGTGCAATTGCACCGCGACCTCCCTCCCAATGGTGGATTTTGACCGGCGCAGGCGCGTTCAACCGCCCATTCCGCCCCTCCACACAGGCGTTTTCAAGCGTTTGACGTCCATGGCATGGACCTTGCGATGAACGGGCCAATAGAGCGGCCCGGCACGCCCCGGACCGACGTCCCTCTTCATCCGTTGCCGAGTGATCGCCATGGAACCGATACGCACCCGGACGTCTCACCGACTGCCCAGCGAACCCCCGCGGGCCCCGGCCCGGCCCGCAGACCACAGCGACGATCAGATACTGGTCAAACGGGTGCAGGACGGTGACAAAAGGGCCTTTGACCTGCTGGTGCGCAAGTACCAGCACAAGATCACCAAGCTCATCGCCCGCTATGTCCACGACCCCAGCGACACCCTGGACGTGGCCCAGGAAACGTTCATCAAGGCCTACCGGGCGCTGCCCGCGTTTCGCGGCGACAGCGCCTTCTATACCTGGCTCTACCGGATCGCCGCCAATACCGCCAAGAATCACCTGGTGGCCCAGGGGCGCCGCCCCCCCGGGGATGATATCGACGCCCAGGAAGCCGAGCAGTTCGAGGGGCGCTCGTACCTGAAGGAATACGACACCCCGGAGCACCTGGTCCTCAAGGATGAGATCGAGCAGACCGTCCTGCAGGCCATCGAAGGGCTCCCGGAGGACCTTCGCACCGCCGTGACCCTGCGCGAGCTCCAGGGCATGAGCTACGAACAGATCGCCGTGTCCATGGGCTGTCCCATCGGCACCGTGCGCTCGCGAATCTTTCGGGCCCGGGAGGCCATCGACCAGAGCCTGCGTCCGCTGCTGGCGCCGGGATCCGAGCCCGCGGACGGCGACCGGGTGGAGGCGGGGGCCGACGACTCAGGGACCTCTGAGCTGCGCCCGACCCGGGGCCGCACCCGCTGGGTGCGCTATGCCATGGGGCTGGTACTGGCGACCTCACTGGCCGCACTGTGGGGGCCGGCGATGTGCCGGGCGGCCGTCACGGGTGCCGGATGGCGGATGGGCGCTGCACC
>DATFLG010000238.1:0-3799 GCA_035267985.1 Gammaproteobacteria bacterium
TGGGAAGGAGTTTATGTCCATCGCGGAGAAGGCCGAGGCCGATCTGCGTGAGCTGATGGGGATTCCCTCGAATTACAAGGTGCTGTTCCTCCAGGGCGGCGCCTCCAGTCAGTTTGCGATGGTGCCGATGAACCTGCTTCGCGGGAAGAAAAAGGCCGACTACATCAACACCGGCTCCTGGTCCAAGAAGGCCATTGCCGAGGCCAAGCGCTTCTGCACGGTCAACGTGGCCGCCAGCTCCGAGCAGTCCGGTTTCACCACCGTGCCGCCCCAGAGCGACTGGCAGCTCGATCCGTCCGCGGCTTACGTTCACTGCACGCCCAACGAGACCATCGGGGGGGTGGAGTTTCCCTTCGTGCCGGACACCGGCGACGTACCCCTGGTGGCGGATATGTCCTCCACCATTCTGTCGCGTCCGGTGGACGTCTCGCGTTTCGGCGTGATCTATGCCGGCGCCCAGAAGAACATCGGCCCGGCGGGTCTGACCGTGGTCATCGTGCGCGAGGACCTGATCGGCGAACCCCTGGCCGGCACTCCGGCCATGTTCGACTACAAGACCCATGCCGACAGCGGCTCCATGTACAACACCCCGCCCACCTTTGCCTGGTACCTGGCCGGTCTGGTCTTCCAGTGGATCAAGCGCCGGGGCGGCCTGGAAGGCATGGCCGAGCTCAATCAGCGCAAGGCCGGGAAGCTCTATGGCGCCATTGACGGCTCGGACTTCTATGCCAATCCCGTGGACCCGGCCTGCCGGTCCTGGATGAACGTGCCGTTCACCCTGGCCAACCCCGACCTGGACGCCACTTTCCTCAGCGAGGCCAAGGAGGCGGGCCTGGTGACGCTGAAGGGTCACCGCTCGGTGGGTGGCATGCGGGCGTCCATCTACAACGCCATGCCCGAAGCCGGGGTGGATGCCCTGGTGGCCTTCATGGCCGATTTCCAGAAGCGTCACGGCTGAGGACGACGCGCAGACTACGGGGAGCTTATGCACAAGATTCTGACCCTCAACAATATCTCCGTGGCCGGCCTGGAGCGCCTGCCCCGGGACAGCTACGAGATCTCTTCGGAGATCCAGCATCCGGACGCGATCCTGCTGCGGTCCTTCAACATGCATGACATGGAGATGCCGGAGACGGTCCGGGCGGTGGGCCGGGCCGGCGCCGGGGTCAACAACATTCCGGTGTCCAAGCTCAGCGACCGGGGCATCCCTGTGTTCAACGCCCCGGGGGCCAACGCCAACGCCGTCAAGGAGCTGGTGGTGGCGGGCATGCTGCTGGCCGCCCGCAACATCTGCCCGGCCTGGGATTTCGCCCGCGGCCTGGAAGGGGACGATACGGCCGTCCACAAGCAGGTGGAGTCGGGCAAGAAGCAGTTCGTGGGCTTCGAGCTGCCGGGGCGCACCCTGGGCGTGATCGGCCTGGGGGCCATCGGGGTGCAGGTGGCCAACGCGGCCCGCAGCCTGGGCATGAAGGTCATCGGTTACGACCCGGACATCACCGTGCGCCGGGCCTGGGAGCTGTCCGCCGACGTGCAGAACGCGGCCAGCGTGGACGATCTGCTCAGCCGGGCCGATTTCGTGACCTTCCACGTGCCCCTGGCCGAATCCACCCGCCGCATGATCAACGCCGAGCGTCTGGAGCTGATGAAGGACGGCGTGGTGCTGCTCAACTTCGCCCGCGACGGCATCATCGACGACGAGGCGGTGTGCGCGGCCATCGACGCCGGCAAGGTCTACGGCTATGTGTGCGACTTTCCCGGCAATCGCCTCAAGGACCACCCGCGGGTGGTGACCCTGCCCCATATCGGCGCCTCCACCCGCGAGGCCGAGGAGAACTGCGCGGTGATGGTGGCCGAGCAGGTGCGCGAGTACCTGGAGAACGGCAACGTGAAGAACTCGGTGAACTTCCCCGAGGTGTACATGCCCCGCAACGGCGGCTATCGCCTGGCGGTGGTCAACGCCAACGTGCCCAACATGCTCGGCCAGATTTCCACCACCCTGGCCAACGGGGGGCTGAACATCCTGGACATGCTCAACAAGTCCCGCCAGGAGCTGGCCTATACCCTGGTGGATGTGGATAACCAGATCCCGGACCAGTGCATCGACCAGATCGCCGGCATCGACGGCGTGCTGAGCGTGCGCGTGCTCTGAGCCGGTGCCGGCCGTGGGGCCGCGCGGGGGGATGCCCCGGGGGGATGCCCCGGAACCGGGGACGGGGCGAGCCGAGTGGGTTAACATGGCGCCATGAGCGACGAAGAAAAACTCGGCCAACTGCGCCGTCGCATCGACGAGCTGGACCTGGAGCTGCAACGCCTGCTCAACGAGCGCGCAGCCTGTGCCGTGGAGGTGGCCCGGGTCAAGCGCGCGGCCGGCGAGCAGAACAATTTCTACCGGCCCGAGCGGGAGGCGGCCATTCTGCGGGGGGTGCGCGAGCGCAACCCGGGCCCTCTGCCGGCGGACGAAGTGGTGCGCCTGTTCCGGGAGGTGATGTCCGCCTGCCTGGCCCTGGAGCGCCCCCTGGCGGTGGCCTATCTGGGCCCGGAGGGCACCTTCACCCAGGCGGCGGCCCTGAAGCATTTCGGCCATTCCGTGGCCACCCGGCCCCTGGACGCCATCGACACCGTGTTCCGGGAAGTGGAGGCGGGCAGCGCCGACTACGGCGTGGTGCCGGTGGAGAACTCCACCGAGGGGGTGGTCAATCACACCCTGGACATGTTCCTGCGCTCTCCCCTGAAGGTCTGCGGGGAAGTGGAGCTGCGCATCCATCACCATCTGCTCAGCCACGGAGCGGCGGTGGCGGACGTGGAGCGGGTCTATGCCCACCAGCAGGCCCTGGCCCAGTGCCGGGAATGGTTGGACGCCAACCTGCCCCGGGCCGAGCGCATCGCGCTCAGCAGCAACGCCGAGGCGGCCCGGCGGGTGGGGGCCGAGCCGAACGCCGCCGCCATTGCCGGCGACGCGGCCGCAGAGACCTACGGGGTGCCCTGCCTGGTGCGCAACATCGAGGACGAGCCCGGCAACACCACGCGGTTCCTGGTGATCGGACATCAGTCCGTGGCCCCCAGCGGCGCCGACAAGACCAGCGTGCTGGTGTCCATGCCCAACCGCCCCGGCGCCCTGTATCAGCTTCTCGAGCCCCTGGCCCGCCACGGGGTGAGCATGACCCGGATCGAGTCGCGCCCGTCGCGGCGGGGCATCTGGGAATACGTATTCTTTCTCGACCTGCAGGGTCACGCCCAGGACGCGCCGGTGGCGCAGGCGATGGAGGCCCTGCAGGGGCAGGCGTCATTGCTGAAGATCCTCGGCTCGTACCCCAGCGCCGGGGCGTGAGGGGCGGCTCTGTCGGGCGCAGGCAGGTATGTAGGGCGCGATAAGCGCAGCGCATGGCGCCGCGGGGTGCCCGAAAAAGGCTTTCATAAGAGCCACGGAACCCACGGAATTCCACGGACAGGTTGGAAGTACGCCGAGCGCGACATCCGAAGGGCATTGCGCCGAGGGTTTGAATGGCGCCGTCGCAGCCGGGGCAACCCGGAGGTGCGGTCCTTGACAGCTGTGCAGGTAAGGGAAAGTGGTATGAGCCGGAAATGCTGCGGCGCTGGAGGCCGAATGCGCCTGTCGGTGCTTTGCCTGTCTTCCGGGGCGCTTCGGGGCTCTTGGATTCCTGGATTCAACCGGTTGGTGAGTGCTTGAGATGAACGAGGTTCTTTCCCTGCTGGAGCAGGCGGCGCCGGGTGTGCGGGGCCTCAAGCCCTACGAGCCGGGCAAGCCCCTCAGCGAGCTGGAGCGCGAGTACGGGGTGCG
>DATFLG010000239.1:0-6922 GCA_035267985.1 Gammaproteobacteria bacterium
GCCCATGACCTGGTATGGAGCGTGGACCCCGAGGGGCACTGGATCTATCTCAATCGCGCCTGCCGGGGCATTTACGGCCACGGACCCGACGCGATGCTGGGCCGCCATATCCGGGAGTTCTGCGCCCCGGAGTATGCCGAACGGGACGCGGGGGCATTCGCCGAGCTGCTGGCCGGACGTGAACTGGTGCTTCACGAGACCGTTCACCTGGACAGCCAGGGCAACCCTCATCATTTGAGCTTCAACGCCAAGGCTCAGCGGGATGAAGCCGGCAGGATCGTGCACATCAGCGGTACCGCGCGGGACATCAGCGAACAGAAGGCGTTCCAGCAGCAGCTCGCCTACCAGGCCGAGCACGACTCGCTGACCGGGCTGTTCAACCGTCACTACTTCCAGCAGGAGCTCACGCGAACAGTGGCCCGGGTGGCACGCAACGGCGCCCCCTGCGCCCTGTGCTATATCGACCTGGACCAGTTCAAGTACATCAACGACACCCTGGGCCATGTGGCGGGCGACCGGCTGCTGGTGGAGGTCAGCGAGCTGCTCTCGTCCCATGTGCGTGAAGGGGACCTGCTCGCCCGCTTCGGCGGCGATGAGTTCACCCTGCTGCTCTACCACATCGAGCCCCAGGCGGTGCTCCCCGTGGCGGATCACTTCCGGGTGCTGTTCGACAATTACAAGTTCTTCTACGAAGGGCGCAACTTCAACATCACGTGCTCCATCGGCACCGCACTGATCGACGCCGGCGCGACATCGGCCGACGAGGTGCTGTCCCACGCCGATCTGGCCTGTAACATGGCCAAAGCCGAAGGACGCAATCGAATCAAGCTCTACGACCCCGAGGACCGCAACAAGGCGGGCATGGCCGAGGACATGGGCTGGGCCGCGCGGGTACGCGAGATGCTGGAACGCGACCGCTTCCAGCTGGTCTATCAGCCCATCGTGTCGGTAAACGACGGCCGGGTTCAGGAATACGAAGTTCTGGTACGAATGCTGTGCGACGACGGCGAGGTGATCCTCCCCGGCGGCTTCATGCCCGCCGCCGAGCGCTTCGGCCTGATCCACAGCGTCGACCGCTGGATCGTCAGCCGTGCCATCAGCCAGCTTGCCAATCTGCGCAGCCAGGGCCACCCGGTGTGCTTTTCCATCAATCTGTCCGGAAAGGCGTTCGAGGACGAGACGCTGCTGCCCCTCATACAGGAGCGGCTGGCCGACACCGGCCTCGATCCGTCCTGGCTGACCTTCGAGATCACCGAATCGGCGGCCATTGCCAACCTCTCCGCCGCCAATCGGTTCATACGCGCCCTGCGGGACATCGGCTGCCAGTTCGCACTGGACGATTTCGGCTCCGGCTTCTGCTCGTTCACCTACCTCAAGCACCTGCCGGTGGACAAGCTCAAGATAGACGGTTCCTTTGTCCAGGGGCTGGCCCACACCCCCGTGGATCAGGCCATGGTGCGCTCCATGAACCAGGTGGCCCATGCCCTCAACAAGCGCACGGTGGCCGAATACGTGGAAAACGCCGAAACGCTGCAGCTGCTCAAGGCCTACGGGGTGGACTGCGCCCAGGGCAACTACATCGGCAAGCCCCGCGAGGCGCTGATGAACATCGCCCTGCCGGAGTACACGCGCACCCGCGCGATCAAGCAGTGACCCTGGGCGGGGGCACGGCGGCCGTCACCGGCCTCAAACCGGCTCCAGATTCGCGTAGGCCACGACCAGCCACTTGGGGCCGGCGGCCTCGAAGTTGACCTGCACCCGGGCGTGCGCCCCCTGGCCTTCGTAGTTCAGAACCACCCCCTCCCCGAACTTCGCGTGGCGCACCCGCCCGCCGAGGCGGAATTCGGCCGGTTCCTCGAAGGCACTGCGTGACGGAGCGGTCACGGGACGGGACACCGACACCCGCGGGCGCACCTCGCTGATCAGCTCCGCCGGCATCTCCCGCAGAAAGCGCGAAGGCAGGCAGTAGGATTCCTGACCGTGCAGCCGGCGCCGCTCGGCCCAGGTGATCACCAGCTGCCGGCGCGCACGGGTCATGCCCACGTAGCACAGCCGGCGCTCCTCCTCGAGGCGATCGGGGTCCTCCACGGAACGCTGGTGGGGGAACAGTCCCTCCTCCATGCCGCACAGGAACACCAGGGGGAACTCCAGGCCCTTGGCCGAATGCAGAGTCATGAGCTGCACACAGTCGTCCCAGCTGTCCCCCTGAGCCTCGCCGGCCTCCAGGGCGGCATGGGAGAGGAAGGCAGACAAAGGGTCCAGTTCCTCGTCCTCTTCGGCCAGCTCGAACTGGCGGGCCGCATTGACCAGTTCCTCCAGGTTCTCCACCCGGGCCTGGCCCCGCTCGCCCTTCTCCTTGGCATAATGATCCACAAGGCCGCTGGCCCGGATCACCGACTCGGCCTGCTCCCCCAGATCCAGCCCGTCCACGCTTTCGGCCAGGGTTTCAATGGCATTGAGGAAGGCCGCCAGGGCGTTGACCGCCCGGGCGCCCAGCAGGCGGTTCTCCACCACCTCCCGGGCGGCGGGCCACAGACCCGTGTCCTGTTCCCGGGCCCGCTCGCGCACCGCCGCCAGGCTGCGCTCGCCGATGCCCCGCGGGGGCTGGTTGACCACCCGTTCGAAGGAAGCGTCGTCGGCGCGGTTCGCCACCAGGCGCAGGTAGGCCAGGGCGTCCTTGATCTCCGCGCGCTCGAAGAAGCGCAGGCCGCCGTAGACCCGGTAGGGAATGCCCGCCTGGATGAGCTGCTCCTCGAACACCCGGGACTGGGCGTTGGAACGGTACAGGATGGCGGCCTCGCTGCGCCGGTTCCCGTGCTCCACCCACTCCAGGAGGCGGCCGGTCACGTAGCGGGCCTCGTCCTGCTCGTTGTAGGCGCTGTACACCTGAATGGGCTCGCCGCGCTCGCCGGCGGTCCACAGGTTCTTGCCCATGCGGCCGCGGTTGAAGGCGATCAGGGCATTGGCCGCCGACAGGATGGTGCCGGTGGAGCGGTAGTTCTGTTCCAGGCGCAGCACGCGGGTCCCGGGAAAGTCCTTCTCGAAACGCTGGATGTTCTCGATACGCGCACCGCGCCAGCCGTAGATGGACTGGTCGTCGTCGCCCACGACGAACACGCCGGCGTCGTCTCCCGCCAGCAGGCGCAGCCAGGCGTACTGGATGGTGTTGGTGTCCTGGAACTCGTCCACCAGGATATGGCGAAAGCGCGCCCGGTAGTGGCCGAGCAGGTCCGGATTGTTGCGCCACAATTCATGAGCCCGCAGCAGAAGCTCGGCAAAATCCACCACCCCGGCGCGCTGGCAGTACTCCTCGTAGGCGGTGTACACCGCCAGCTGCTGGCGAACGTAGGGGTCGTGGCCGGGCTCGATGTGCTCGGGGCGCTGCCCTTCGTCCTTGCGGGCGTTGATGTAGCCCTGGCACTGGCGCGGCGGCCAGCGGGTCTCGTCCAGGTCCAGGGCCTTGAGCACCCGGCGCACCACCCGGTACTGGTCTTCGGAATCGAGAATCTGAAAGCTCTGGGGCAGACCGGCCGTCTGCCAATGGGTGCGCAGCAGCCGGTGGGCCAGGCCATGGAAGGTGCCCACCCACATACCGGCGGTGGGCATGCCGATCAGCTCGCTGATCCGGCCCCGCATTTCCGCCGCGGCCTTGTTGGTGAAGGTCACCGCCAGGATGCCGTAGGGAGACACGTCCTCCACCTGCAGCAGCCAGGCGACCCGATGCACCAGCACCCGGGTCTTGCCGCTGCCCGCCCCGGCGAGCACCAGCACCGGCCCATGGGGGGCGCTGACGGCTTCGCGCTGGGCATCATTGAGGGGGTCCAGAATATGGGAGACGTCCATCGCGCCAGTTTAACAGACGCCACCTGCCCGGGTGGCCGGTCCCGGTGACCGGCGCGACCTCCCGGCGGCGGGCATGCCCGGCCGAGCCCGGGCCCGATGGCCGGCCTCAGTGACGGCGCGTCCCGCGGAACACGATGCGGTGGGCGGTCACCCCCACCCCAAAGGCGGCTGCCACGTTCCACAGGGCCACCGCGGCGGTGAGCACGGCGACCGTGGCGGCCCCATAGCCGACGCCGATCCACCGGGGCCCTGCTGCCAGCTGGACACCGGCCAGGGCCAGGATGACCCCCAGCACAGGGGCGGGGAACAGGGCAAAGATGACCGTCACCGAGTCACTGAAGAACAGCGCGATGACCAGCAACAGAACGCCCAGAATGAGGGGCGCCCCGCCGGTGCGCGCCCCGAAGCGCACATGGCCGGCCATGCCCCCGGCGCCATGGCACATGGGGACCCCGCCCACCAGGGGCGAGGCGAGATTCATCAATCCGGTGGAGACGGCCACCTGGCGCTCGGTGACCGGCCGGTCGGGAAACAGGCGGTTGTTCTCTTCATGGATGGCGATGAAGGCGTTGCCCAGGGTCAGGGGGATCTGGGGCAGCGCCAGGAACACCACGCCACCGGCCAGATCGGCGGGGCTGATATGGGCCGGGCCGAAGGGCGGCAGGGAGAAGTGCGGACGCAGGGCAGCCAGATCGGCGGCCAGGCCGGGGTGCGTCACCACGGCCGCGCCCGCCCCCAGGAGCAACAGGACGAACATGGCCGGCAGGCGGCGGCCGGAAAGCAGGGCGAGGCCCACAGCGCCCGCCGCCAGCCACCAGCCGTGGGCCATCAGTCCCACGCCCCGGACCACGAATGTCACCCCCAGCCCCAGGATCAGGCCGGCAACCACGGGCCGGGGCGTGGCACGCGCGAGCCGCTCGGCCAGCCCGGTGGCGGCCAGAAACACCCAGAAGACGCCGGTTGCCAGTCCCGCCCCGTAGACAGCCCCCGGGGTGACCACGAATCCGTGGGTCGCCTGGGTGGCCGCCGCGGCACCGATGGCTTTCATGGGCTGGACCGGGAAGGGGGTGCGGTAGTAGGCGCCGGCCCCGACCAGCGCCAGGCCGAAGCCGAGCAGGATGCCCCCGGGGTCGACATCCACCAGGGTCACATAGGCAAGCACAAAGGGGATGAGGGTGCCCAGGTCGCCGAACGCGCCCGCCCACTCGGTGTAGCCGAACCGGTTCGCATGATCCGCGCGGGAGAGGGACTGACCGGGATGCATCCGCCAGCGACACCTTGCGCTTACCCGCAAGGGAGTCTAGCCCACGGCCCGTGGGCCGGGGGGCGTCGCCCCGCCAACGCGTCAAGGAATCGACGCCTAACCCCGCGAGGCCGTAGAAATTTTTGATTTTCAGCCCGGCTTTTCTATTATTAGCGTGAAGGTCGGAGCAGGCCGGTGCCGGGTCCGGGATGCCGCGAGCCCGTCGGGGACGCGGGCCTGAGGGAATCCGGCCAGGCAAAAATAACAAACACAGCCCAGTCCGCCGCCGGGCGGGCAGGCGACGTCCAGCGGGGTGAGCCGACGTCGCCGGGAGGGGCAAGGGGACACCGCCATGGGTTGGCTTACCCGTAAGCTGGCACATTGGACCGCAGGCAGGCAGCGCGGCGAGCTGGAGGCCTTCGTCGTGCGGCTGCGGTCGATGGACGACCGTCGCGTCGGGCTCGTGGTGGCGCGGGCCACCGATTTCCGGCACCACCTGGAGTCCCAGGGCCATATCGTCTCCGATCCGATCATCTACCTGGCGTACAATCCCCGCTTCCCAATGGCCCTGAGCCGCATGATCCTCGGGTTGCAGGGGGACGCCCGCATGCAGGATGCCACCGCCCTCATGGTCTGGGTGCATACCCTGCGGGCAGCGCGCAGCCTGGAACTGCGGGACCTGGGGCGGCAGATGTGGCGGGAACTGTCCCGCGGCTTCCCCTATGTGGAAACGGCCGCCGAGCATTTCGGCGAATTGACCGGTGGCCGTCTGGATATCGCCAGCGCGACCGAATTCCCCCGGGGCCTGGCGCCCCTGGCGTAGATTTTCTGCCATCAACGCCCTGTCATGCACCGTCCGCAATGGCGTCCACGGACGCCGGCGCCCCGCAGCCGAATGTCCTCTCCCCCTTGAACCCCGGGGAATACACCCATGGTCATGGGTGGCCATGAATATTAGAATTTCGTGATTTAGCAGCCACTCATCAACCGACCTAATGAGGAGTCGAGCCATGGACACCAAGACACGTTTCGATGCAGACAGTAGTGAGGCGCCCCTGTCCCTGAAGGACTTTGTGGGCGCCGCCCGTGCCCGGGTGCCGGAGGTGTCGGTTGCGGAGCTGATGGAAATGATGCGCGCCCGCCCGGATCTGCTGGTGGTGGACGTGCGCGAGTCCAGCGAGCACGAGCAGAGCCACATCGAAGGTGCCCTGCTCGTTCCCCGTGGCATCCTCGAGGCGGCGGCCGACCCGGACTATCCCAAGCATGTGGACACCCTGTGCGACGCACGCACACGACCGGTGGTCACCTACTGCGCAACGGGCGGACGCTCGGCCATGGCGGCCGCCACCCTGCAGCTGATGGGCTTTCGCGAGGTGTACAGCCTCGAAGGGGGCATCAGCGCCTGGGAAGAGACCGGCGGCCCACTGGTGCGCGGGGCCCGCTACGTCTGACGCCTGCGCCTGGGACGCTGGGTTACCTTCGCCCATGGGCATGTTCCGGGCGGCGACCATGAACAGCCCTGCCAGCTGAGGAGAGCGCCCGTGCTCTACCGGCTGGGGGCGGATGCCGTCGTCCTGATCCATCTGGTCTTCATCGGCTTCGTGGTCCTGGGCGGGCTGCTGGTGGCCCGGCGCCCGTGGATCGCCCGGGTCCACCTGCCGGCGGTGGCCTGGGCGGCACTGGTGGAGTTCCAGGGCTGGATCTGCCCGCTGACTCCCCTGGAGAACCTGCTGCGCCAGCGGGCCGGCGAAGCCGCCTATACGGGCGACTTCGTGGCCCGTTATCTGCTGCCCCTGATCTATCCGGCCGGCCTCACCCGTACCACCCAGGTCCTGC
>DATFLG010000240.1:0-3121 GCA_035267985.1 Gammaproteobacteria bacterium
TCTGAGGCGTCTGGGCGTGGCCCTGGAGCTGACCCTGGGCCGCCCCGGTTTCTATCCCCGGGGCGGCGGATTGCTGCGGGCCCGCCTGAGCCCCGCCCGGCGGCTGCGGCCCCTGACCCTGTGCGAGCGAGGCGCCCTGCGCCGTGTGACCGGCGTCTCGGCAGTGGCCGGGCTGGACCGCGCCATCGCGGCCCGCCAACATGGGGCGGCCCGTGACCGGCTGGGCGCCCGCGGTATCGACTGCGCCATCGAGGAGCAGGTCTGGCACGCCGATTCGCCGGGTTCTGTCCTGGCGCTGTACGGCGTGTTCGAGGCGGCTGAGGCATGCTTCTTTGCCCTCGGGGTCCGGGGCAAGCCGGCGGAGCGCGTCGGCCGGCAGGCCGCGGACCAGCTGCTGGACTTTCTGGACGGCGCTGCGGCGGTGCAGGCCCACCTGGCGGACCAGCTGCTGCTGCCCCTGGCCCTGGCCCGGGGCCCCTCGGTGCTGCGCACCGAACGGGTGACCTCGCACCTGCTGACCAATGCGGCCGTGGTGAGGCGTTTCCTGCCGGTAGGCATCGATATCCCGGCTCCGGAAACGGTGCCGGCCGAGGTGCGCATCGAACCCCGGTCTCCGGGTTAACTGTCTGTCAGCAATACTGAAAGGTTCGGGACTAAGAGGGCCGCCATCCCCCGACAGCCCCAGTCTGCGGGAGGGAAGCGCGCCCGTCGGAGGCGTTGCCGGCGTGCTATGATCCGGGCAGATGCCGGGGGCGGGCCATGCCCGGAGCCGGCACCGGCTGCAAAGACTGCCGGCGGGTCCCGGAACCCGAACCTGTCTCAAAATCCCGCGCGGCCGCGACGCCCGCATCGCGCCCCCTGCCTGCAGGGCAGCCATCGGCGGCGCCGGCTTTGAGACGGCAACGCGGCTCACGGGGGATGGTGAGACAGGCTCCAGCCATGACGACTTTTCAGAAGGATCGCAAGCCCCTGTCCGGGCTGCCGCCCTACAGCGTGCGGGTCAGCGCCCGCGCCAAGCGCATCCAGCTGCAGGTGTCGATACACGGGCGTGTGGAGGTGGTGATTCCGCCGCGCTTCAATCCCGCCCGGATCCCGGCCTTCGTGGCCGAGCACCGGCTGTGGCTGGAGCGGACGCTGGCGCGGCTGAACACCCAGCGCGGCCAGTGCCCCGAGCTCCACGAGCCCTTTCCCCCCCAAATCGACCTCCCCGCCATCGGCCGGTCCTGGCAGGTCAGCTACCGGGATGGCGGCGCAGCCCCTGCGCTCCGGCGCATCGACAGCGGGCCGGGGCGCCTGCACCTGGCGACCGTCGAGGAGGCGGTGGCCCGGCAGCTGCTGCAGCAATGGCTGACGGACCAGGCCAGATCCCAGCTGGTGCCCTGGGTACGTCGGCTGAGTGATGACCTGGGCCTGCCCTGTGCCCGGGTCACCGTGCGCGCCCAGAAGACCCGCTGGGGCAGCTGCTCGACCCGCAAGAACATCAACATCAACCGCAATCTGCTTTTTCTGAGACCGCCGGTGGTGCGCTATCTGTTCGTGCACGAGCTGTGCCATACCGTCTATTTGAACCATTCGCGGCGCTACTGGGCGCTGGTGGCCCACCATGAACCCGATTACCGGCGCCTGGACGCCGAGCTCAGCCGGGCCGGCCATTACGTGCCCCTGTGGGCCTACCCCCCGTGAAGCGGGCTGAGACACCGCCGCGAACTTCTGTATAATCGCGCCGCAGCCATGCAGTCCCGGCGCTGTTCCCCATCCCTTTCAGACACAGGATCCTCGCCGCCTTGTATCGCATATCCGAACAACGCCTGAGTCGCATCATCAACTCAGGCAACGGCGGACTGCTCAAGGCCAGCAGGATCGGGTTGGAAAAGGAGAGCCTGCGGGTGTCGCCGGAGGGCAATATCGCCCAGACGCCCCATCCCGAATCCTTCGGCTCGGCCCTGACCCATCCCTACATCACCACGGACTATTCCGAAGCGCTGGTGGAGTTCATCACACCGCCGTTCGAGGATCTGCGCGAGGCGCTGCTGTTCCTGCGCGATACCCAGAAGTACGTCTACGACGGCCTGGACAACGAGCTGCTCTGGGCGACCAGCATGCCCTGTGTGGTGGCCGGCGAGAGCAGCATCCCGATTGCCGGCTACGGCAGGTCCAATGCCGGCATGATGAAGACGGTCTACAGGCGGGGGCTGGGCTACCGCTACGGGCGCACCATGCAGGTGATCGCCGGAGTCCACTTCAACTTCTCCTTCCCGGACGATTTCTGGCCCGTGTACCAGGCCCTGGAGCGCGACCGCCGGCCGCTGCGGGAATTCATCGATGACAGCTACTTCGGCCTGATCCGCAACCTGCAGCGGGTGGGCTGGCTCATTCCTTACCTGTTCGGCGCTTCGCCGGCGGTGTGCAAGTCCTTCCTGGGCGGCAAACCCACGACGCTGCACGAATTCAGCGAGAACACCTATTACGAGCCCTACGGGACCTCCCTGCGCATGGGGGACATCGGCTACCAGAACAACAAGGAGAACGAGATCGGCATCAAGGCGGACTACGACAGCCTGGATGCCTACGTGGACAGCCTGAGCTGTGCGATCAACACCCCCTACCCGGGCTATGAGCGAATCGGGGTTGTGGTGAACGGGGAGTATCGCCAGCTCAACGCCAATATCCTCCAGATCGAAAACGAGTACTACAGCACCGTGCGTCCCAAGCCCCTGCTGGAGGGCAATGAAAAGCCCACCTGCGCGCTGAAGCGCCGCGGCGTGCGGTACATCGAGCTGAGGTCCCTGGACGTCAATGCCTTCGATCCCCTGGGCATCAACGAGGACCAGATCCGCTTCCTGGAGGCCCTGGTCGCGTTCTGCCTGTTCCATGACAGTCCGCGCATCAATGACGTGGAGCGGCGCAGCATCGATTTCAATGAGCTGGCGGCGGCACACCGGGGCAGGGATCCCGAGCTCCGGCTGGCCCGTGACGGCGCCGAGATCCGGCTGCGCGAGTGGGCGGCGGAAGTGTGCGCAGCCATGGAAGGGTTCTGCGACCTCCTGGACCAGGGCGATCCGGGGCGTCCCTACAGCCGCGCCCTGGCGCGCCAGACAGAGGCGGTTCGCGATGCCGATCG
>DATFLG010000241.1:0-13197 GCA_035267985.1 Gammaproteobacteria bacterium
CGCCCCCTCAGACATCGGGAATGACGATTTCGATCGGTGCGCCCGCCCCTGTGCGCAGATCCACCCGCAGCACTTCGTGGGCGTTGGTGCTGGCCACGAACAACGCCTCACCCAGCACGCTCAACCCGCCGGGCTCGTTGAGCGGATGGTCGATATTATATGTCGAAATTGAATTAGATTTCATATGCATTGTTTTGATTTTATTATTAAATGTATCCGTTATCCAGAGCCGCCCCCTGACCGTGTCCGCCGCCACTCCCAGGGGGTGCTGGAGCCGGGCCAGCTTGCCGGCGCCGTCGGCGTCGCCGAACTCGAACAACCCGGCACCCACCAGGGTGCTCACCGTCCCGAAATCCAGCCGCACGGCCCGCACAGCTGAGGTCTCGGAGTCGGCCACGTACATCCGCCCGTCACCCACCGCAAGCCCCGAGGGCTGGGCGAATTCCGCCTGGCCCACCCGCCCGTCGACGATGCCCTCGCGTCCGCTACCCGCGTACACCGCCAGGGTATTCTGGCTCAGGGACAGTTGCCAGATCTGGTGGGAGCCCGCCATGGCGATGTACAGCACGCCGTTGTCGTACGCGAGATCCCAGGGGGAGTTCAGGTGGCCCTTGAGGGGATCGTCTGAGAGGGTGCCGGCGCCACGGCCCTGCTCACCGGTGCCCGCGGCGGTCTCCACATCCCCGCTGCGCAGCCGGATGCGCCGCACGGCGTGGTTGCCGGTATCGGCGACGAAGAGAAACTCGTCCACCAGGGCCAGCCCCTGGGGATTGTTGAACGAGGCGTACTCCTGGGCGCCGTCCACCAGGCCGGCGGCCCCGCTGCCGTAGACCCGCAGCACCCGCCCGTGGTGGTTGCATTCCAGCACCCGGTTGCGGCCGCTGTCGCTGACGAACAGGCGGTTGGGGGTGGCCAGCACCTTGCCGGGAAAGCTCAGGGTGGAGGGGGGCTCCGGGCGGGGACGGGCGCCCGGTGCCTGGGCCGGCCCGGCGTCATCGGTCCGGGCCAGCCGGTCGGCCACCAGGGCATCGAGCTGGCGGCGGCGCCCCTCCCCGCGCAGCACGCCCAGCACGTAGCCGTCGGCATCGATCACCACGATGGACGGCCAGGCCTTGATGCCGTACTGGCGCCAGAGGATCAGCTTGGGGTCATTGACCACCGGATGGCGCACATGGTGGCGGTTGATGGCCTTCCGGACCTGGCTGGCCACCTGCTCGTTGGGAAACTTGGGCGAATGGATACCGATGACGGCAATCCGGTCCCGGTACTTGTCCTCCAGGTAGCGCAGATCCGCGAGCACATGCTGGCAGTTGATGCAGCTGTAGGTCCAGAAGTCCAGCAGCACCACCCGGCCCCGCTGCCCGGACAGCTTGACCGGGCCGTCCGTGTTGAACCATTCCAGCCCCAGGGGAAACTCCGGCGCCCTGATACGGGGTTCGCTCATGCAAACTCCTGCCCACAACGTCGAGACCAACCGGGGGCAATCCGGAGGACGGCCCGCGGAAACGGGCCAATCTTATCACCTTCCAGTCCGGGGAATGCCGACCGCGGCGCATTTCGCAGCGCCCGCAGGCCGCAGGAGGGCCCGGGGCGGCTCTACCCGCAGCGGGCGATGTCGATGACGCCGTGGCGCACCGCCAGGTGGGTGAGCTCCACCTCGGAGCGCACCCCCAACTTGCCCAGCAGGCGCTGGCGGTAGGTATTGACGGTCTTGGGGCTCAGGGACAGCCAGCTGGAGATTTCCCGGGCGTTCTTGCCCTGGGCCACCAGCAGCATCACCTGCAGCTCCCGGTGGGAGAGCGCGGCAAAGGGCGAGCGCCGGCGGTTGCCGGGCAGGCGGTCCATGGCCAGGCGGCGGGCCAGCTCGGCGTTGATATAGCGATTACCCTCAATGACTTCCCGGATGGCGTCGATCAACTCCTGGGCCGAGCAGTGTTTGGTGAGATAGCCGGCCACCCCGAACTGAAGCAGCCGGCCGGGCAGCAGGTCGTCCACCGTGGGCGTGAGCACGATGAGGGCCGCCGAAGGACACTGGCGGACGAACTTGCGGGCACTGTCCAGGGCGCTCACGCAGGGCGGGTTGACGTCCAGGACCACCACGCGGGGCGGCTTGCTCCGCGCCAGGCGCATGGCTTCGGTGGGCGTGTCGGTTTCCGCGACGACCGTGAATTCGGGCTCGTCGTCCAGCACACGCCGGATGCCGGCGCGCGCCAGGGCGCAGTCGCCGACCAGAAGAATCGTAACCGCCTTCTTTCCCATGGCCCCTTCGGATCCCGCGTTCCGGGCAATGCCCATTCTGTGAACATATCGACAGAATCCCGTCGGACTTGACCGACAGCCGGCCGCGCACCCGGCGGGCGCGCGCAACCTGCGCAGTTTGAAAGGGATTTTTGCCCCGGGGTCGGGCGGCGGTCAGACGCCCGAGGTGGATTCCACCATGCCGTGACGCATGGCCAGGTGGGTCAGCTCCACGTCGTTGTCCACCCCCAGCTTCTCATAGAGCCGGTAGCGGTAGGTGCTCACGGTCTTGGGGCTCAGGCAGAGCTTGTCGGAAATCTCCTGCAGGCTGTGACCCTGGGTCACCATCAGCATGACCTGCATTTCCCGCTGGGAGAGCTTGTCGAAGGGGGAGCGCTTCCCACCGGGAAGCATGGACAGGGCCAGCTGGCGGGCGATGTCCGCGCCGATATAGCGTTCCCCCTGATGAACGGTGCGGATCGCGGTGACGATTTCGTCCACCGCGCACCCTTTGGTCAGATAGCCGGCCGCGCCCGCCTCCAACAGGCGGGTGGGATAGGGCTCGTCCACATGCACGGTCACCACGATGACCCGCAGATCGGGATACAGCTGCATGATCTTGCGGGTCGCTTCCAGGCCGCCGATGCCCGGCATGTTCACGTCCATCAGGACCACATCGGGCTTCTGCTCACGCACGGCGTTGATGGCCTCTTCGCCGGTGCCGGCTTCGCCGATCACCTTGATGCCGCGGGTGTCGTTGAGTATGCGTTTGATGCCGGTACGTACCAGCTCGTGATCGTCAACCAGCAGAACCTGAATCATCCCCCCTCCCAGGCAGTCCGAATTGCCCAAATTCTCCCGCCATTCCCGGCGGGAGCCGTGTCCGGGCCCGTTCCGGGCCACGCCACCTCAAGGGCAAGCCTATCACCCTACTGGCAGCAGAGGAATATTTTAAGTGGACCTTCAGGGACCTCGGACGGCCACGTGACCCGACCCGGCAACCCTGCCGGCGGATCGATCCGACCGACGGGAACCGTCCCGCCTTGCTGCCCCCCAACCTGCCTTCGCGGGCGGAAGCGGGCCGCCGCAACCCGCCGGTTGCGACCCGAACCCCTAGCCGGGACAGCCGCCGTATCGTAACCGGTGTTCAATACGCCGGTGAGATTCAGGGCGGATCCCGTGTTGTCCGTTCCGCAGGAACGTTACGCCGCCCGGCAGTCCCGCGCAGGGACCTGGCGCTGCTGCCCCTGCCACCGCAGCGGCCCCCCAGGGCGGCAAACCGGGGTGGCAACCGGGGCCGTCAGCGTGGCGGGTCCCTGTGTCCTCACGGGAATGAATGCGCCCTTCGAGCCATTGCCGACGTCCTGCGCCGGGTGCCACGATGCCCCCCCGCCGCACTGCATTTGTACCACCCAATCGCGGCCCAGTTCCCGGGCACGATGAGCGCCGCTTCACGGGTATGCCCTTGCCCTTCGGCGCCTCCAGCGCCTTCGAAATTCCTGTTCCCCGGAATACGGTTCGGGCGTATATTTCCCTGCGGCCATGATGCCCATGGTCTTCCTGGAGATCGCAACATATGAATAAGGTCGTCATTCTCGGGTTTGCTCTGGCGTCCGTTCTGACCGGCCCGGCCGCTCTTGCCGAAGGGGCCGCGCCCGCCGCGGCCAAGGCCAATCCGACAGTGCACCACGAAAAAGTGAAGGAGCATGCGGGCAATCACATCCGGGCAGCTCACCAGGAGCGGCACCGCATTACCAAGGGCGAGACGAAGTCGGCGCAGACAGCGCTGAACGCCCACGGAGCCAGCCTCAAGGTGGATGGCGTGTGGGGCAAAAAGACCCGCGCCGCCATCGCGAACTTTCAGAAGCACAACGGCCTGAAAGCCACCGGCCACCTGGACCGCCAGACCCGCGCCAAGCTGGGCCTGAGCTAGTCGACCCCGGTCTCCGGACCGGAACCGGGGGGCCGGCGTTTTCCGCCGGCCTCCCCTTTTCATGCCCGCCTCGGTCACGGCGATATCTTAGATCGAACGGCAGAAATGTTTTGTATTTATATATTTATTAAGCTATTTCTACAACGTCACGCCGGACCGGCCGACACCGGTCCCCTACCGGGATGCCCGCTCTGGCATGGGGCCCGACACCGGGGCGCGGAATACCCGCCCGTCGCCGTGCGAAGCCGGCCCTCTCCGGATACGTCCTGCGGTTCCGTGGATTTCGTGGCTGTGGGTTCCGCCCCCTTCGGTGTTTCCAGTAGCGCACGGCGCTGCACGGGGTCCTCGAAGCGGCGGTTTGAGCTCGTGGCACGGAAACCCGCACGAGCGCGGGCCCTCGGAGCAGCACCGAAAACCCGGGCATTGGGGGGAACTTGGCGGAGAGGGAGGGATTCGAACCCTCGGTGGGCAGCGCCCACTGCGGTTTTCAAGACCGCCGCTTTCGACCACTCAGCCACCTCTCCGGGGTCCGTCCGGGGAACGGCCCGTACGGGCCGCCGACAAAGGATACGCGATGGGCGCTCGGGTTTGCCAGCCGGGTTGCCCTGCTACACCCACATGGTATCCTCGGAACCTAACAGTGGATTGACAGTCACAACGAGGGAAGACGATTTTCGCCCTCAGTCAGGAGTAAGACCGCTATGACCCCTTTTGAACGCGCTGTCGCCCGCCCGGAACGCGAGGCCCTGGCGACCAACAAGGTCGTCCGCAACACCTACACCCTGCTGTCCCTGACGCTGCTGTTCAGCGCGCTGACGGCGGGTGTTTCCATGGCGCTGAATCTGCCCCACCCGGGCCTGATCATCACCCTGGTGGGCTATTTCGGCCTGCTCTTCCTGACCACCAAGTTCCGCAACAGCGCCCTCGGCCTGGTGTTCGTGTTCGCCCTGACCGGTTTCATGGGGCTGACCCTGGGCCCGATCATCAACGCCTACGTGCACATGTTCTCCAATGGCGGCCAGCTGGTGATGATGGCGCTGGGAGGCACCGGCGTGATCTTCCTCGGGCTGTCCGGCTACGCCCTGACCACCCGCAAGGACTTCAGCTACATGGGCGGCTTCCTGATGGTGGGGATCCTGGTGGCCTTCCTGGCCGGGCTCGCGGCGGTGTTCTTCACCATGCCGGGGCTGTCCCTGGCCGTCTCGGCGATGTTCGTGCTGCTCATGTCCGGGCTGATCCTGTTCGAGACCAGCCGGATCATCAACGGCGGCGAGACCAACTACATCATGGCCACGGTGACCCTCTACGTGACGATCTACAACCTGTTCCTGAGCCTCCTGCAGCTGCTGGCCGCTTTCAACGGCCGCAACTGATCCGGGGGGATCACGGAACGAAGAAAAGGGGCCTGCGGGCCCCTTTCTTTTTTGGCAGAGTCACCCGCGGCAACCGGAAAAAAGGGGTCAGAGACGATTATCCAGCATCCTGCTTGACGAGATGACGCGGGCAATCGTCTCTGACCCCCTTTTTCCCTGACCCCCTTTTTCCCCCGTGCTTCCCGTGCCTTCCGTGGCGTGGTTGCATTACTCCCGTCCGTGGATTCCGTGGCGCTTGCTTCCCCGGATTCCGGTGGCGTCTGCACCCCGGGTCACTCGCCCCCCGCCGCTGCGGGCTCGCCGCCCTGATGGTGGTCCTTGGCCAGGACCATGTACATCGAGGGCACCACGAACAGCGTGAACAGGGTGCCGATGGACATGCCCGTGGCGATCACCAGTCCCATGTCGAAACGGCTCACCGCGCCCGCACCGGTGGCGGTGATCAGCGGCACCACCCCCAGCACCATGGCGGCGGTGGTCATCAGGATGGGACGCAGGCGGATGCCGGCCGCCTCCTCGATGGCCTGGCGCTTGGTCATGCCCTCCAGCTGAAGCTGGTTGGCGAACTGGGTGATCAGTATGCCGTGTTTGCTGATCAGGCCGATCAGCGTGATCAGACCCACCTCCGTGTAAATGTTGATGGTGGCCAGGCCGAGGCTCAGGAAGATCAGGGCTCCGGAAATGGACATGGGCACGCTGACCAGGATGATCAACGGGTCCCGGAAGCTCTCGAACTGGGCTGCCAGCACCAGGAAGATGATCAGCAGCGCAAAGAAGAAGGTGACGATCAGGGCGCTGCCTTCCTGCTCGTACTGCCTCGACTGCCCCGCATAGTCCGCCGTGTAGCCCTTGGGGAACACCTTTTGGGCCTCGTTCTGCAGGAAGCTCAGGGCCTGGCCCATGGTCACGCCCGGCGCGGGCACCGCGGAGATAGTGGCGGAGTTGAGCTGCTGAAAGCGCTTGAGCTGCTCGGGCTCGACGGTGCGCTTGAGAGAGACCACCGTGGACAGGGGCACCATCTGCCCGCTGGCCGTGCGCACGTGGTAGCTCTCCAGCTGGTGGGGATTGAGGCGGAACCGGCGCCGCACCTGAGGGATCACCTTGTAGCTGCGCCCCTGGATGCTGAAGCGATTGACGTAATAGCCGCCCAGCATGGACGCCAGATTGCTCCCCAGCTCCTTCATATCGATGCCCAGGTCCGCCGCCTTGTCCCGGTCTATCTGTACGCTCACCTGGGGCTTGTCGTATTTGAGATCCGTGTCCGCATACACGAACAGCCCGCTCTTGCGGGCCGCCTGCAGCATCTGCTGGGAAACGTCATTCAGGGCCCGCTCGTTCTGGGTGGTCCCGATGACGAACTGCACCGGCAGCCCGCCGCTGGAGCCCGGCAGGGCGGGACGGGAAAACGCAACCGCCTGCAGTCCGGCGATCTGGCTGATCTTCTTCTGCACCAGCGGCTTGAGCTGCATCTGGCTGCGGCTGCGCTCGCTCCAGGGCTTGAGCACCATGCCGGTGATCACGCTGTTGGCACTGGCGGCCGAGCCACCCCCGCCCACGCCGTTGAGCAGGAACACGTTGGCGGTTTCGGGGAAGCTCTGGAAGATCCGGGTCAGCTCGGAGCTGTAGAGCTCGGTCTGATCCAGGGAGGCGTTGGGTGCCGCGGTCCCCATCACCAGGATGATGCCCTGATCCTCCGTGGGCGCCAGCTCCTTCTTGGCGGTGGTGAACAGGAAATAACAGCTCGCCAGCACGATCACCGCGAACACCAGCACCACAGGGCGGTAGTCCAGGGTGCCGTGCAGCACCCCCTCATAGGCGTTCTTCAACCGCTCGAAGGTGGCGTCCAGGAAATGGGCAAACCCCTGCTTGCCCGTATCGGGCTTGAGCATCCGCGAGCACATCATGGGCGAGAGGGTGAGCGCGATGATGCCCGAGATCAGCACCGCCCCGGCCAGAGTGAAGGCGAATTCCGTGAACAGGCTGCCGGTGAGCCCGCCCATGAAGCCGATGGGTGCGTAGACGGCGATCAGGGTGATGGTCATGGCGATGACCGGCGTACCGAGCTCCCGGGCACCCATCAGGGCGGCGTCCAGCGGTTTTCGGCCTTCCTCGATGTGCCGGTGGATGTTCTCCACCACGATGATGGCGTCGTCCACCACCAGACCGATGGCGAGCACCATGGCCAGCAGGGTGAGCAGATTGATGGAGAAGCCCAGCAGGTACATGATGAACCCCGCCCCCACAAGGGACAGGGGCATGGCGATGACCGGAATCAGCACCGAGCGCACCGAACCCAGGAACAGGAAGATCACCACGATGACGATGGCCAGGGCCTCGCTGAGGGTCTTGACCACCTCGTGGATGGAATCGTTGATGTACGCGGTCGCATCGTAGGGGATGCGTGCGTGGAGCCCGGCGGGGAACTGCTGGACAATGTCCGGAAAGATGCTGCGGATCTTCTTGATGACCGTCAGCGGATTGGCCGTGGGCAGCACGGTGATGCCGATAAAGGTCGCGTTCTTGCCGTTGAAGCGCACACTGGTCTGGTAGCTCTCGGCCCCCAGGTCCACGTTGGCGACGTCCTCCAGACGCACGATGGTGCCGTTCTCGCGCTTGACAACCAGCTTCTTGAACTGCTCGGCGCTGTTCAGATCGGTGGCGGCGGTGAGGTCCACCGAAATCATGTTCCCCTTGGTCTGCCCCACCGCCGCAAGATAGTTGTTGTTGGCCAGCGCTTCGCGCACCTGGGTCGGCGTGACCCCCAGGGCCGCCATGCGGTCGGGCTTGAGCCAGATGCGCATGGCGAAGGTGCGCCCGCCCAGGATTTCGGCCTGCTGCACTCCGGCGACGGTCTCCAGGCGCGGCTGCACCACACGGGTCAGATAGTCGGTGATCTGATTGGGCTTGAGGACATCGCTGTAGAAGCTGAGGTACATGGAGGCGGTGGTCTCACCCACCTTCACGTCGATGGTCGGGTCCTCGCTGCCCGCCGGCAGCTCGTTGCGCACCTTGTTCACCTTGGAGGTGATCTGGGTCAGGGCCACGTTGGGGTCGTAGTTGAGCTTGAGATGGGCGGTGATGGTGCTCACCCCCTGCAGGCTCGTGGACTCCAGGTAGTCGATGCCGTCGGCACTGGCGATCTGCTTTTCCAGGGGCGTGGTGATGAAGCCCTTCACCAGTTCGGCGCTCGCGCCCGTATAGACCGTGCTTACGGTCACCACCGCGCTCTCGCTCTGGGGGTACTGGCGCACGTTCAGCAGGTCGAACGAGCGCAGCCCGAACAGCAGTATCAGCAGGCTGACCACCGTGGCCAGCACGGGGCGTTCTATGAAGATATCGGTAAACTTCATGTCCGCTCCATCACGCAGTCCCCAGTCACCGGCTTACTCGTCCGGCGGCGTCGGTGAGGGCTTGTTGGACGGCGTGATGCTGTTGTTGACGGTGATTGCCGAGCCGTCGTGCAGCTTCATCTGGCCCGCGGTCACCACTTCCTGACCCGCCTTCACCCCCTGCACAACGGCCACCTGATCGCCCCGGGTGGCGCCGGTCTTCACGAACACCCGTTTGACGGTCGCCGGGCCCTTGCCCTCGGGTTTTTGCACGATATAGATGGAATCGCCGTAGGGGTTGTAGCTGACGGCGGTCTGGGGAACCGTCACCACGTTGTGCTGCGTGGGCAGCTGGACCGCCGCCTGGGCGAACATGCCCGGACGCAGCCGCCCGTCGTCGTTGCGCAGGGTGGCCTGCACCTGCACGCTGCGGGTCGCCTGATCCACCTTGGGGTTGATGGCGGTGATGGTCCCGGAAAAGCTCTTGCCCGGATAGGTGTCCACGGTGAGCTTGACCGTCTGGCCCTTGGACAGCCGGGACAGCTCCTGCTGGGGCAGGGAGAAGTCGGCATAGATGGGATTGAGCGCCTGCAGGGTGACCACTGCGGTACCGGGAGAGATGTATTCCCCGAGATCCACCTTGCGGATACCCAGACGCCCGGCGAAAGGCGCGCGAATCGATTTCTTGGCGATCAGGGCCTTCTGCTTGTCCACCTGAGCCAGGGCGTTGTCCAGGGTGCTGCGGCTCTTGTCCAGGTCGGCACGGGAGATATTGCGGGACTTGATGAGTTTCTTGTTGCGGTTGTAGTCGATGCGCGCCAGTTCGGCCTTGGCCTGCAGCCCGCGAAGCTCGGCCTGATCGGCGGAAGTATCCAGATGAACCAGCAGGTCCCCCGACTGCACCTCGTCGCCGGATTCGAATTTGATGCTGTCCACCAGCCCGCCGACCTCGGAGGTCACGTCCACGCCCTGTACGGCGGCCAGGGTGGCCACGGCATCGAGCGTGGGGGTCCACTGTTCGGCGGCGGCAGTGGCGGTGGCCACGGCCGCCGGCGGCGGCTTCATCTGGGCCATGAACTTGTCCCGCTCGTGGGCGACGAACGCCTTCCAGCCGAACACGGCGCCGAACACCACACCCACGCCGAGCAGCATCAGTACCATGCGCTTGAACATGTCCACCTTCTCCCATCACGCGCGAGAATCCGCGCCGGAGGGTCAAATCAGGGCGTCTGTCCGGGTGCAGCACCCCCGGAGCCAGGACGATTCGACGGCATACCCGCCCCCAAGCGGCCGCGACAGCCCGCAAACCCGGGCGCAAACGGCCAGACGGTTTGGACGAAAGGAACTGTAAAGTCCGGCGGTTAGCGTAAATGCCGGCCTAGTCTACTGTCCGGCCGGGGCGTTCGCAAACCCGGCCGCCCGCGGCCGGCGGTGGGAACCCGTCGGTGGGTTGCGGGGCGAAAAACGGTTATAGTCACCGCCCGGAATCCCGGCCGCGACCGTCGAAACAGATCATGCCCGACCTCTTGCAGCGCGTGAGCGAACAGGTGCCCGCCGGCATCGACCGGGTCCTCATGTGGGCGCCTCCGGTGCTGCTGGTGGCGGCGGCCGGGCTTTTGCTGGCGCCGCTGATCGGCCCCTGGCTGGGGGCATGGCGCATCCGGCGCACCGTACGCCGGATGGCCAGCGCGGTGATGCAGGACGTGGTGCTCCCGGACGGCGTGGAGGGCACCGTCTGGATCGATTTTCTGGCCCTCACCCCGGAGGGCATCCAGGTGCTGCAGCTCAAGCGTTATCCCGGACTGATCTTCGGCGGCAGGACCATCGAGCACTGGACCCAGGTGGTCAACCGCCGCAGCCACCCCTTCCCCAATCCGCTGCAGAGCCTGCATACGGACGTGCTGGCCGTGCAAAGCCTGCTGTCGCCGGAGGTCCCGGTGCAGGGACGGGTGTTGTTCACCCCGGAAAGCCGGTTTCCTCGCGGGCGTCCCGACGGCGTGGCCCTGTTGCAGGAGCTCACGGCCCGGCCCCGGAAAGCCAAGACGCCGCCGGCCTCCCTGCAACAGGCCTGGGACGCCCTGCAGGGGGCGGCGCAGCCGGCCGCCTCCGCCCGGGAGGTCCGCAAGACCCTGCCGGGGGCCGAGGGGCGAACCACCCGCCTGCTCCCCGCCCTGCTCCTGCTGCTGCTGGCGGCCGTCTGGACCGGGTGGTGGCTGGTGCGGCTCACCCAGTAGGCGACACCGGCTCCACCGGCCGGACGTAAAGCAGGCAGCCGGCCGGATGCCCAGCCGGGTGCCCGCCTCGCAGCACCCCCGGCATCGTGCCGTTCCCCGTCCGGCACCAGGATTTCCTCCCCTTCGGGATGGCTGTGGGGGCGGAACACGCCGCCGGGATCGTAGCGCACCACGCGGGTCACCGGCCCGGACTCCCCCCTCCCGCGACAGAGGCTTGTCCCGGTACCGGGGCTTGCGCCACACGGTGGGGCCGGGTTCCCGGGCCCTCCGGGCGGTACGCACCACCGCCGCCCGGCGCGGATCTGCATTGACGTCCACAAGGGCCATCGCGGCCCCCCTGAGGTTGCCTGCCCGGCCGTTCAGGGTCCCGGGCGGGGCCCGCAACAGGCCGTGCACCGGGAGGCGGCCCCATTGCATAATGGACGCGGACGGCGCCCGGCCGCCGTCCCAGGCTTCCGGGAGCACAGTGTCATGGCCATCCGTCCCGTACTTCGCATGGGTCACCCCCTGCTGCAGCGCCGCTCCGAACCGGTCACCGAACCGGGCACACCGGCGCTGGAGGCGCTGGTCGCCGACATGCTGGACACCATGGCCCACGAAGGGGGCGTCGGTCTGGCGGCGCCCCAGATCGGCGTGAGCCTGCGGGTGGTGGTGTTCGGCTTCGAGCACAACCCCCGTTATCCGGACTGCGCACCGGTTCCCTTCACCACCCTGCTCAATCCGGTCATCGAGCCCCTGGGCGCGGAGCAGGACCTGGCCTGGGAAGGCTGCCTGAGCGTGCCGGGCCTGCGCGGACTGGTGCCCCGCCACACCCGGGTCCGCTACCGTGGGCTCGATCTGCAGGGTGCCCCCATCGAACGGGAAGTCGAAGGCTTCCACGCCCGGGTGGTCCAGCACGAGTGCGACCATCTCGACGGCGTGCTCTATCACCAGCGCATGACGGATCTGCGCCAGCTGGGCTTCCTCGAAGAGCTCACCGACAGCGGGCGCCTGGAGCAGGCTACACTGCCCTGCGAAGACCCCTGACGGAATGTCCGGGGTCTATCGCATCGTATTTCTCGGCAGCGATGCCGTGCTCTCCCTCGCGGTATTGGCCGGTCTGCTGGCCCGCGGCCTGCCCGTCACCGGCATCGTCGATCCCCGCGCCGCCCGTCTCGACGGAAGCGGTCCCCTGCCCCTGAAGGTGCAGGTCCCGCCCGGCCCCCTGGCGCGCCTCGCCCGCCGCCACGGGATTCCCCTCATCCATGCCCCCGATCCCGGGGCCGGCGATGTCCTTCGGGCTCTTGCCGATCGACCGGCGGAGATCTTCCTGTCGGTGTGCTTCCCGTTTCGCCTGCCGGGCACCCTGCGCGCCCTTGCCGCCACCGCCTGCCTGAACCTGCATCCCTCTCCACTGCCCGCCTTTCGCGGCCCCCATCCCCTGTTCTGGCAGCGCCGCGCCGGGCACCGCGACACCCGCATGACCCTGCACGCGGTGGACGACACCCTGGACACGGGCGACATCTGGGCACAGGCGCCCTGCCCCCTGCCCGACGGCCTGGATTTCCACGCTCTGAACGCTCACCTGGCGGCTGCCGCGGTGCCTTCAGTGGACGCGGCCCTGCACCGCCATGCCACGGGCGCCCTGCGCCCGCATCCCCAGCCCCGGGAGGGCGCCAGCTACCAGGGCGCGCCCGGGCCGGGGGATTTTCTGCTCGATACCCGCTGGTCAGCTCTTCATGCCTACAACTTCATCCGCGCGGCCGGACACTGGGACCGCGCATTTGCCGTGCACGCCGGGGGGCGGGAGTTTCGCATCCGCAGGGCCATGGACTACCTGCCCGACGCCCGGCTGCCGGCACCCTATGCGGTGGACGGCGCCGACCTGTACGTGCAGTTCAACCCCGGGGTGCTGCGGGTCAGGGAGACACGCCAACCCTGAGGCGACTCACAGATAGGGCGAGAACAGCCAGGCCAGGGCATCGCGCATCTGCACTGGCAGAGGCCGTGCATTGAGCTCGGCCAGGGACACCGGACGGGCGCGGTCTCGGGCGCGCTGGAAGTGAGCCACCAGCTGCCCCACGAAGTCCCGGTCGTACACCTCCGTCACC
>DATFLG010000242.1:0-3384 GCA_035267985.1 Gammaproteobacteria bacterium
GCGGAGCTGGACTTCGACGGGCCGGCGCCGGTGCAGGCGAGCCTGCCAGTCTCGGAGCCGAGCGGGGCCGGAGAGCAAGCCCCGGAACAGGATGCCGTGCCCGAGGACGCCGAAGGGGAAGCGTCGTCGGGCGCAGAGCCCATCCGGGCCGGGGAGGCCCCAGCACAGGTCCCGGAGGAGGAGGCCCGCGCCGGCCATCCCGCCGGGGGTGAATCCCGGGAAGAGGCTGCGCAGGCCTCCGACGACGGCGAAACGCCCGTCGCCGCGTTCCCGGTGGATGCCGACGACGCCGGAGCCGCGGACGATGAGCCGCTTCAGAGCCGGCTGCAGAACCCGGATGACGCCGGTACCCACGAGGGCGATGGGGGGGGTGACGCCGGGGAGGGCGGCAGTGCTGACCGCGACGCCCGGACCTCCGGCGCCGGCCACTGAGGCCCTTGCGGGGGCCCATGGCTGAACGCCTCCAGAAGCTGCTTGCCCGGGCCGGACAGGGCTCGCGTCGCCAGGTGGAGGACTGGATCCGCGCCGGGCGCATCACCGTGAACGGACAGCCGGCGGCGTTGGGTATGCAGGTGACGGCGGACGACCGGATCTGCGTGGACGGGCGCGTCGTGGATCTGGAGGGGACCCGCCGCCGGCGTGCCCGGGTCCTTCGCTACCACAAGCCTTCGGGTGAGATCACCACCCGCTCGGATCCCGAGGGGCGGCCCACCGTGTTCGCGCATCTGCCCCGCCTGCGAAGCGGGCGCTGGATTGCCGTGGGCCGCCTGGACGTGAATACCTCGGGCCTGCTGCTGCTCACCAATGACGGCGAGCTGGCCCATCGGCTGATGCATCCGTCCACGGCGCTGGAGCGCGAGTACGCGGTACGGGTGCTGGGGGAGGCGGACGCCGAGACCCTTCAGCGGTTGCGCCGGGGCGTGGAACTGGAGGACGGACCGGCCCGCTTCGAGCAGGTCCGGGACGCCGGCGGCAGCGGCGCGAATCACTGGTACCACGTGGTGCTCAGGGAAGGGCGCCGCCGGGAAGTGCGCCGCCTGTGGGAGCACGAGGGCCGGGCCGTGAGCCGCCTGATCCGGGTGCGCTATGGGCCGGTGAAGCTGCCCCGGTGGCTGCGTCCGGGCAAATGGGAGGAGCTCGGGGGTGACGAGCTCAATGCCCTGATGGACGCGGCAGGCATGGAAGCGCCAACTCAAACACGCCACAGGAAGAAGCCCCGCCGCCGGCGATAGCGCCCGCCGCGCGCCCCTCAGGCGCGGCACACCCGGTTGCGTCCGGCGCGTTTGGCTTCGTACAGGGCGCGGTCCGCCCGGGTGAACAGGCTTCCGGGGTCGTCGGTCCCGGTCAGGGCGGCGACTCCCGCGCTGACGGTCAGGCGCGCCTCCCAGAGCGGCGAGTCCGAGTCCGGGCCGATCCTCAGGTGCTCCACGTCCGCGCGGATGCGCTCGGCCAGCGCAGCCGCGCCTTCTGCGGGCGTGTTGCGCAGTACCAGGACGAACTCCTCGCCGCCATAGCGGAACAACAGATCCGCCCTGCGCATGGCCTGCCTTGCGCACTGCACCAGCCGCTGCAGGGCCCTGTCTCCGTGGGCATGACCGTAGGTATCGTTGAGGGACTTGAACAGATCCACGTCCAGCACCACCAGCGCCAGGGGGGACCCGTGCCGATGGGCAAGATCCACCTCCCGGGCCAGGGCCTCGTCGAAGACCGCCCGGTTGTGGGCGCCGGTGAGGGGATCGGTCCGGGCCAGATCCAGGGCCTGCCGGTAGAGGAGGGCGTTGCGCAGGGGATACAGCAGCGTGCACAGCAGGTTCTCCAGCAGGGCGATCTCCCGGTCGCTGAAACGCCGGCGCCGGTGTACGCTGAGCTCGCCCAGGGGCTGCTCGGCCAGGATCAGCCGGTATCGGCAGCGGTGGGCGCCCCCGTTTCCGTGGTGAACGCGCAGCGCGCCGTCGGGATGGGCATAGGTCAGGCCGTCATGATCGAGCATGCCGGCCAGGGCGTCGGCAAACAGCTCCATGAGCCGTTCCAGGTCGAGGGTGGTCTGCAGGCTCTGGGTGAGCTCCAGACCGACGCGCAGGGCGTCGGCGGTCGGAGCATCAGGCCCCGTGTCGGAAACGTCTTGCCGGATGTCTCCGGGGATGGTAACGAAAGACATGCCCATGGCCCCTTTACGCCGTTGGCAGTGGCGCAGGGACATGCGAACACTGTGCCATCTCCGGATTGATCAGATTGTTTTATGGTAAAACAAATAGTTACACACGTTTGTTCTGGACATATCGGCCTGATGTCAAACAGTTGACGGGCAGTCCGCGGCAAGCCGTTGCCGGAAAGGGGAGAGGAAGTCGGGCTATGATGGGCCATGGTGCGCCGACCGGCGCCCGTGGACGGTATGGCCCCGCAAGGGGAGGAGGCAAGGATGAGACGCGCAGTCGTTGGTTGGTTTCTGGTGCTGCTGTGCTGGGGTGCGGCCTGGGCCGCCGAGGGCCCGGCCCAGGGCCCTGACCTGGACGCTCCCGGCTATCACGAGCAGCCGTCCTGGTTCAAAGTCTCGTTCCTGGATATCCGCGACGACGTCAGGGAGGCCACGTCCGCCGGCAAGCGCGTCGTGCTGTACTTCTATCAGGACGGCTGTCCCTACTGCAAGAAGCTGTTGGAGACCAATCTGAGCCAACAGGACATCGTCGCCAGGATGCGCAAGAACTTCGATGTGGTCTCCATCAACATGTGGGGTGACCGGGAGGTCACCGATCTGGACGGCAAGGTGGTCACTGAAAAGCAGTTCGCCGAGCGCCGCCGGGTCATGTTCACCCCCACCCTGCTGTTTCTCGACGAGCAGGGTCGCGTGGTCCTGCGGATGAACGGGTATTATCCGCCCCACAAGTTCATGACGGTGCTGGACTACGTGGCCGGACACCTGGAAGACAAGCTCAGCTACCGGGACTACTACGCCAAGGTCGACCCGGAGCCGGCCAAGGGTGTGCTGCACCGCGAGCCCGGCTATATGGACCCGCCTTACCGGCTGGATGCGCGCTCCGGGGACCGCCCCCTGCTGGTGCTGTTCGAGCAGAAGGACTGTCCCCCCTGCGACGAGCTGCATCTGGACATACTCAAGCGGCCCGAAAGCCGCAAGCTGATGCGGCACTTCGACGTGGTGCTGCTGGATATGTGGTCCGACACGCCGGTGCGCACGCCGGACGGGCGCAGTATCGATGCGGCGAGCTGGGCTCGGGCGCTGAAGATCCAGTATGCGCCGTCCATGGTGTTCTTCGACGGGAGCGGGAAGGAGGTGTTCCGGGCCGAAGGCTATCTGAGGGCGTTCCACACCCAGTCGGTGCTGGATTACGTGGCCTCAGGGGCGTATCGGTCCCAGCCCAGTTTCCA
>DATFLG010000243.1:0-12889 GCA_035267985.1 Gammaproteobacteria bacterium
CAAGGGGGCGCGTGGCGCCCCCTTCTTCTTTCCGCAAGGGCCCGGTGGCGGCCGTTGACTGGCCGCCAGGATCTGACCCGGTCGCCTCCGGGAAAGGAAAACAGCGCCGTGGACGCTGAACAATTCAGCACACGGCGGAGAACCTCGCAGCTCGGGCACCCATGCTGCCAGCGCCGGCGTTCGACCCGGAGAGTAGTCTTTCGTTCTCGTCCGGGTTTTCCCGGCGCCCTTGATTGACGCCTTCCGTGGTTGCGTGGCCCTTCCCTTTCCCGGATTTCGCTGGCGCTTCATCCGGGGCGGTTCTCCTTGCTCCTTTCCGTGCTTTGCGTGGCGGATTGATTCCTGCCTTTCGCGGGTTCCGTGGCTGTTGATTTTCATGGGCTCGACCGGCCGGGGGCCTGGTTCGGCCCTGTGCTATAGTCCCGCCACCCCTGAGCAGGACCCGCACCATGGCCGACACCCCCGATCCCGCCCCCTACTACCAGCTCGGCCCCGAAACCGTGCTGGCGGCGGTGGAGTCCTGCGGATACCCCGCAGACGGGCATTTCCTGGCCCTGAACAGTTACGAGAACCGGGTCTATCAGATCGGGGTGGAGGATGGTCCGCCGTTGGTGGCCAAGTTCTACCGGCCCGGACGCTGGAGTGACGCGGCCATCCTGGAGGAGCACGGGTTCGCCCTGGAGCTGGCGGAGCACGAGATTCCGGTGGTGGCGCCCCTGGCTGACGCCGCCGGATGCACGCTGCACAGCCACCAGGGCTTTCGCTTTGCCCTGTTTCCCCGCCGGGGCGGGCGCTGGCCGGAGCTGGACCTGCGGGACAACCGCCGTTGGCTGGGCCGCTACCTGGGCCGCATCCACGCGGTGGGCGCGGTCGGGCCCTTCCGGCACCGGCCGGCCCTGGACGTTGAGCATTTCGGCCGGGCATCGGCCCGGTTTCTTCTTGAGGAAGGCTTTATTCCCGCCCATGTGGAGGAGGCCTACCGCACCCTGAGCGAGGAGCTGCTGGCGCGCATCGAGGAACGATTCGCCGGCTTGACGGGGCTGCGGCGCCTGCGTCTTCACGGAGACTGCCATCGCGGAAATATTCTGTGGACGGATTCCGGACCCCACTTCGTGGACCTGGACGATGCCCGGACCGGACCGGCGATTCAGGACCTGTGGATGCTGCTGTCCGGGGACCGGGAGGAGATGACCGTCCAGCTGGCGGACATCATCGAAGGCTACAGGGCGTTTTTCGACTTCGATCCCGCCGAGCTCGGTCTCATCGAGCCCCTGCGCACCCTGCGCCTCATGCACTATGCCGCCTGGCTGGCGCGCCGCTGGGTCGATCCGGCCTTCCCCCGGGCGTTCCCCTGGTTCGCCTCCCCCCGGTTCTGGGAAGAGCATGTCCTGACCCTGCGCGAGCAGGCCGCCGCCCTGGATGAGCCGCCTCTGGCACTGTAAACGGCGTCAGGGGGCGGGCCCACCCTCGCCGCCGTGCTGCTCGGCCAGGGCGCGGCCCCGCAGCTTGCGCTCGCGCTCGGCGCTACCGTAGACCGAGGCCTCATCCGGCGGACGGGTCTTGAACCGCCGGTGCAGCCACAGGTACTGCTCCGGGCACGCCCGGACGCAGTCCTCCACCAGAGCGTTGATGCGCCGGGCATCCCCCTCCAGATCGCCGCTGGGGAAGCCCTCCAGGGGCGGATGGATGGTCAGCCGGTAGCCCCGGGCCCCGGGCAGGCGCCGCTGGGTGAACGGGACCACCCGGGCGCGACCGTAGCGGGCCAGCTTGCTGGTGGTGGTCAAGGTGGCGGCGGGCTCCCCGAAGAAGGGCACGAACACCCCATGGCGGATACCGTAATCCTGGTCCGGGGCGTACCAGATGGCGTGGCCGGCACGCAGCCGGTCCACCATGCCCCGGACATCCTCCCGGGCAATGGCGATGCCGACCGAGTTGTGGCGCTCGCGCCCGCGGCGCTGAACGTAGTCGAAGGCGGCGTTGCGGTGGGCGCGGTACATTCCGTCGATGGCCACCCGTTGGCTGAGCAGGCCGGCGCCGATTTCCAGAGTGGTGAAATGCATGGCCAGGAGGATGGCGCCCTGGCCGTCACGCTGCTCCAGGTGCTCCAGGCCCTCGATGCTCACCAGCCGGCGCAGGCGCCGCTCGGGCCACCACCAGGCAATGCCGGTCTCGAAGATGGAAATGCCCACGGATTCGAAGACCGCCCGCTCCAGGCGACCGCGCTCGCGCTCATCGAGTTCCGGAAAGCACAGGCGCAGGTTGATGGCCACCACCCGCCGGCGCTTGCCGGCGAGCCTGCGCAGGGCCCGGCCGGCAAGCCTGCCCAGCCGGAGCTGCCAGGAATAGGGCAGCTGCACCGCGAGCCAGACCGCGCCCAGAGCACCCCACGTGGGCCAGTAACGCGGTACCAGGAAAGCGGCACGGAATGTGGGTCTGTCCTCCATCGACTCAGCACCTGAACGGACAAGCCGCCAATAATGTCCCGGAGAAGGCGGCGGGAATGCCGTGAACAGGGCACGGCTCGACTATATTAAGTCGCATACCTGCTGGTGCAACAAGCCGTCAGCATCTTACCTGACCGCTCCCGACCCACGGCGTGTTCCTCCGGGGTGCGGGGGCCTCGATCCGGCGGAGGTCAATCATGCGCGCCATGGTGCTGTCCCGGTTCGGCGGGCCCGAACAACTCGAGCCCCGGGAGGTGGACCGCCCCGCTGCCGGTCCCGGGGAGATACTGGTACGGGTGATGGCGTCGGGGACCAATCCGGTGGAGGCCAAGCTGCGGGCCGAGGGCAGCTGGGCGGGGCTTTCGCCGCCGGTGATTCTGGGCTATGACGCCGCCGGTGTGGTCGAGGAGGCGGGGCCCGGGGTAACCGACCTGGTACCGGGGGATGAGGTGTTCTACACACCCGAGATCTTCGGCAATGCCGCGGGCACCTATGCCGAGTTCAACGTGGTGCCGGCACGGATCGTCGCCCGCAAGCCCGCGGGGCTGTCCTTCGAGCAGGCCGCCGGCATCCCCCTGGCCGGGGGCACCGCCTGGGAGGCGGTCATCCGGCGGCTGGCGATCCGGCCCGGCGAGACCGTCCTGATCCAGGGTGGCGCCGGGGGCGTCGGCTCGTTCGCCGTTCAGTTCGCCAAGGCGGCCGGGGCGCGGGTCCTCGCTTCGGCCGGAGAGGCCAACCAACAGACCCTGGCGGAGCTGGGCGCGGATACCGCCATCGACTACCAGCACGCGGACGTGGTGTCCGCGGTGCTGGAACAGACGGCAGGACAGGGTGTGGACGCGGTATTCGACGTCCAGGGCCCCGATCTGGTGGCCCGCAGCCTGCCCGCCCTGCGCGCCGGCGGGCGGGTCGCCTGCGTGCTGGCGCCCCAGGGGGATCTCACCGGGCTGTATCAGAAGAACATTACCCTGTTCGGCGTGTTCCTGACCCGCGAGCGACGCCGGCTGGAGGAGATGAGGCCGGTCTTCGAGCGCGGGCAGGCGCGTCCCCTCATCGATTCGGTGCTGCCCCTGGAAGAGGCGGCCCGCGCCCACCAGCGCCTGGATTCGGGCCACGGACGGGGCAAGATCGTGCTGCGAACAGTGGCCTGACGGGAACCGGCACGCGTTTCGTGCGGCAGTTGACAGTTGCGCCGGCCCAGGGGCCTTACAATAACCGACCCACGGGTGAACGCCCCGCGTGGCGGGGAGTTCACGCTTCCCGCAACCTGCATTAAGATGGGTGCAGCAGCCGGCAGGCGGGATCCGTGCCGGCCGGGGCCGCGCGCTCATCCGCGGGCAGCGGACCGGCGGGCGCGCCGGACCTGTCGCTGGACCATGGGGGATACCCGGCATGCGCACCGATGGCCGTCGTTATCCGCGGTACACTGTCCGCCTGCCGGTGGAGATCCGTACCGGCGGCGACGAACAGTTCAGCGCCACCCTGGAGAACATTTCCCTGGGCGGCCTGGAGTTGAGCTGCGACCGGTGGACGGCCGAGCGGATCCTGCCCCCGGGTCATCAGGCCTTCCCGGGGCAGCCCATCGGGGCGGAGGTACGCTTCGCCGTCCCCCTGGCCGGCGGAGCGGAACGGACGGTGGAGATCTTCGGCGAGATCGTGGTTTCGCGCCGGCTGGCCCAGAACGAATACCGGATCGGAATGCAGTTCGTCAGCTTCTCCGGAGAGGCGTCGGCGGTCCTGGACCGCTACATCGCCAGCCGCGGCGGATAAGGCGCCGCTCGCCGACCACTATTGTTGTTCCCATGATCGGCCGGTTGTGGTAAACAGCCCGGGCACCCCCACCGATCCGCCAGCTTGGCCACAGCCCCCGCCGCCGATTCTGCCAACCACGCCGAACAGGGCATCGCTTCGGATCTGCTCGAGCGTGGCTGGTCCGTCTGCCCGGATTTCCTCGCGGCGCCCGCCTGGCAGCGGCTGGCCCTGGAAACCGCCGAAGCCTGGCGCACCGGCGGATTCCGCCGGGGGGCGGTGGGGACCGGCCCGACCCGCCAGGTGATGCCCGGGGTCCGCAGCGACTATGTGAGGTGGCTGGAGCCCCACGGCTGCACCCGGACCCAGGGCGCCTGCCTCAGGGCGCTGGAAGGACTGCGGCTGGCCATCAACCGTCAGCTGTTCCTGGGCCTTTACGCGTACGAGGGCCACCTCACCGTCTATCCTCCCGGCGCCTGTTACGGCAGGCACCTGGACCAGTTCCGGGGCGCCCGCCATCGACAGTTATCGTGCATTTTGTACCTGAACCGCCGATGGACGGCAGGGGACGGTGGGCAGCTGCGCCTGTACCTGGGGCCGGACGGCGCCGAGCCTCACGTGGACATCCTTCCCCGCGGCGGGACGCTGGTGTGTTTTCTCAGCGCCGGCTTCCACCACGAGGTGCTGCCCGCAAGACGCCGGCGGATGAGCATCACGGGCTGGTTCCGCACCCGGGCCTGAGGGACAGACAGGCCATGGAACGACCGCAGCCTGAATGTAATGAAGCGCAGTCCGAGGAACTTTGCTTTGTTTCGGTCGGCGCTTTCCGCGTCTTCCGCGCGGCAAAACGGGCCTCGGAGTGATTGCCCCCGCCCCCCGTTTTCCCCGTGGCGCCCTTGATTGATCCCTTCCGTGGATTGCGTGGGTTCCGTGGCTCTTCGCTTTTCGCCGGACAGCCCGTCGCCAACCCTCCGCGACAAAAAAGGGCGGCCGAAGCCGCCCTCGAAGGGTTGAGCGGTCCTGATTGTGTCAGTTCACGCGCGGATCCAGCTCACCGGACTGGTAGCGGGCCACCATGGACTCAAGGTCAACGGCCTTGATCTTGGAGGCATTGCCGGCGGTCCCGAAGGCCTCATAGCGGGCCTTGCAGACGTCCTTCATCCCGGCGGTGGAAGCCTTGAGCCATTTGCGCGGATCGAACTCCTTGGGGTTTTCCGCCAGGAACTTGCGCACAGCCCCGGTGGAGGCCATGCGCAGGTCGGTGTCGATGTTGACCTTGCGCACGCCATGCTTGATCCCTTCCTGGATCTCCTCGACGGGTACGCCGTAGGTCTCGCCCATGTCGCCGCCGTACTCGTTGATGATCTTCAGCCACTCCTGGGGCACCGAAGAGGAGCCGTGCATCACCAGGTGGGTATCGGGGATGCGGGCATGGATCTCCTTGATGCGGTCGATGGCCAGGATCTCGCCGGTGGGCGGACGGGTGAATTTGTACGCGCCGTGGGAAGTGCCGATGGCGATGGCCAGCGCGTCGCAGCCGGTCTGCTTGACGAAGTCGGCCGCCTGCTCCGGGTCGGTCAGGAGCTGGTCGTGGCTGAGCTTGCCCTCGGCGCCGGAACCGTCCTCTTCGCCGGCCATGCCGGTCTCCAGGGAGCCCAGGCAGCCCAGCTCGCCCTCGACGGACACGCCGCCGGCATGGGCCATCTCCACTACCTTGCGGGTGACTTCCACGTTGTATTCATAGCTGGAGGGCGTCTTCATGTCCTCCATCAGGGAGCCGTCCATCATCACCGAGGTGAACCCCAGCTGGATGGAACGCAGGCACACGGACGGGGAGGCACCGTGGTCCTGATGGACCACGATGGGGATATGCGGATACTGCTCGGCGGCAGCCTGCATGAGGTGGCGCAGAAACGGAGCGCCTGCGTATTTGCGTGCGCCCGCGGAGGCCTGAACGATGACCGGGCTGTCGGTTGCAGCGGCCGCCTCCATGATGGCGTGCATCTGTTCCATGTTGTTGACGTTGTAAGCCGGCACGCCATAGCCGTGCTCGGCGGCGTGGTCCAGCAACTGACGCAAGGATATCAGGGCCATTGCAGTCTCCTCGAAGCGTTTCGGTAGGTTGTGTCTTTAAAGAGGCGATCGGATGAAACCGGCTTGCGGGCTCCGGAAATTCTATTTTTCTCCTGCCGGGGCTTCACCCATAGGGTTATTGGGGTCATTCACGCCAGCACCCGTTCGTGCTCGCCGACACGGACGATCTTCATGGCGTTGGTTCCGCCGTGAACGCCCATCATGTCGCCCTTGGTGATGATGACCAGGTCGCCGTCACGCACGGCACCGCGGCGCATCAGTTCGTCGATGGCCTCCCGGTTCACCTCCGCATGGTCGGTGGTGGTGACGTCGAAACTGACGGGATAGACCCCCCGGTAAATGGTTACTTTTCTACGCGTCTCCACATGACGCGTCAAGGCGTAGATGGGTATGCCGGAGCTGATCCGGGACATCCACAGCGGAGTCGCGCCCGACTCGGTGAGAGCCGCAATGGCCTTCACCCCGAGGTGGTTGGCCGTATACATGGCGGCCTTGGCAATGGCTTCGTCGATGGAGCTGAATCGCGGCGGCGTGCGCCGCTCCAGCCCCAGGGAAATGCGCTGGCGCTCGGCGCCGCGACAGATCCGGTCCATGGCCCCCACCACACGGGCCGGATACTTGCCGGTGGCGGTCTCGGCCGAGAGCATCACCGCATCGGTGCCGTCGATGACCGCATTGGCCACGTCGAACACCTCCGCGCGGGTGGGAATGGGGCTTTCCACCATGGACTGCATCATCTGAGTGGCGGTGATGGCCACCTTGTCCATGTTGCGCGCGATCTGGATGATGCGCTTCTGCACCGCGGGCAGCTCGGCATCGCCGATCTCCACGCCGAGGTCCCCGCGGGCGATCATGATCACGTCGGCGGCCTCGATGATCTCCTCGATGGCATCGAGCGCCTCGGCCCGTTCGATCTTCGCCACCACGCCGCCGTGGCCGCCGGCCTGGCGGAACAGATCGCGGGCCTCGCGGATATCGTCGGCCGTGCGCGGAAAGGACACGGCCACGTAGTCGGCCTTCATCTCCGCGGCGACCTTGATGTCAGCCCGGTCCTTGTCGGTGATGGCGGAAGCCGAAAGGCCGCCGCCCTGGCGATTGATGCCCTTGTTGTTGGACAGGGTCCCGCCCACCACCACGCGACACTCCACTTCGGGGCCGCGGACTTCCTCGACCCAGAGGACGATCTGCCCGTCATCGAGCAGCAGGGTATCGCCTCGATTGACGTCCTCGGGCAACTGCTTGTAGGTCAACCCGACCCGTTCGGCCGTACCGTCGGTGGTACCCAGCCCCGCGTCCAGAATGAAGCGCGCGCCTTCCTCCAGATGGATCTTGCCCTCGTGAAAGCGCTCGACCCGGATCTTCGGGCCCTGCAGGTCCGCGAACACCCCCACCTGACGGCCGTGGGCCCGGGCCCGGTTGCGCACGGTCTCGGCGCGCTTGAGATGATCTTCCGGGCTGCCATGGGAGAAGTTGACGCGCACCACGTCCACGCCCGCCTGGATCATGTCGTCCAGCGCCTCGGGATCGTCCGTCGCCGGACCCAGGGTGGCGACTATCTTCGTTCGTCTCAGCATCGATCGCTCTTCTTGAAAGGGGCGCCGGTTGGCAGAAAAAGGCGCCTAACCCTTGGCCCTTTCCTCGAGGATGGCCACCGCCGGCAGCTCCTTGCCCTCGAGAAACTCGAGAAAGGCGCCGCCGCCGGTGGAAATGTACGAGATCCGGTCGCCGACGCCGTACTTGTCCACCGCCGCCAGGGTGTCGCCGCCACCGGCGATGGAGAATGCCGCGCTGTCGGCAATGGCCTGGGCCAGCGCCTTGGTGCCTTCGCCGAACTGGTCGAACTCGAACACGCCCACCGGACCGTTCCACACGATGGTCCCGGCGTTCTTGAGCAGCTCGGCGTAGCGCCCGGCAGTCTCCGGACCGACGTCGAAGATCATGTCGTCGTCGGCCACCTCGTCGACCTTGCGCGCGGCGGCCTCAGCGGACTCGGAGAACTCCTTGCCCACTACCACGTCGGTGGGAACCGGAATCTCGCCACCCTTGGCCTTGGCAGCCTCCATCAGGCGCTTGGACTCGTCCACCAGATCGGCCTCGTACAGTGACTTGCCCACGTTGTGGCCGCAGGCGGCAATGAAGGTGTTGGCGATGCCCCCGCCCACAATCAGCTGGTCGACGACACTGGACAGCGACTCCAGAACGGTCAGCTTGGTGGACACCTTGGAGCCGCCCACGATCGCCACCATCGGGCGCTTAGGGTTGTCCAGCGCCTTGCCCAGAGCGTCGAGCTCTGCAGCCAGCAGCGGCCCCGCGCAGGCAGTCGGCGCGAACCGGGCGACGCCATGGGTGGAGGCCTGGGCCCGATGGGCCGTACCGAAGGCGTCCATGACGTAGACATCGCACAGACCGGCGTACTGCCTGGACAGCCCTTCGTCGTTCTTCTTCTCGCCTTTGTTGAAACGCACGTTCTCCAGCAGCGCGACCTCGCCGTCGCCGAGCTCCGGAGCCGAGTCGAGATAATCCTTGATCAGGCGCACGTCCTTGCCCAGCAGACCCGCAAGGTGATCGGCCACCGGCTTGAGGGAGGCGGATTCGTCGTACGTCCCTTCCTCGGGGCGCCCCAGGTGCGACATGAGCATGACCCGGGCGCCGGCCTTCATGGCGTGCTCGATGGTGGGCAGACTGGCGCGGATGCGCTTGTCGCTGGTGACCTTGCCGTCCTTGACCGGCACGTTCAGGTCCTGGCGGATCAGGACACGCTTACCTGCCAGATCCAGATCGGTCATCTTCAGTACGGACATGATCTGCTCCTAACTCTGAGTCTGAATGCGGGAAAACAATTGGCCAAACACGCGTGGCGCTGCTTGGCCAATGGTTCTCCGGCGGTACGGAGAAAGGAGGGGGCGAAGACCGCCCCCTCGATTCCTGCGACGTCGCTCAGCCGGCGACGTGGCACACCATGCGAAGCATGTTGCAGGTGTAGCCATACTCGTTGTCGTACCAGGAGACGAGCTTGACGAAGGTGTCGTCCAGGGCGATGCCGGCGCCGGCATCGAAGACCGACGGCGTGCTCATGCCGCGGAAGTCGGTGGACACCACCTTCTCTTCGGTGTAGCCCAGCACACCCTTGAGCTCGCCCTCGGAGGCCGCCTTCATGGCCTTGCAGATGTCATCGTAGCTGGCGCCCTTGTTGAGCTCGGCAGTGAGGTCGACCACCGACACGTCCGAGGTGGGCACGCGGAACGCCATCCCGGTGAGCTTGCCGTTCAGCTCGGGCAGCACCTTGCCCACCGCCTTGGCGGCACCGGTGGAGGACGGAATGATGTTCTCCAGGATCCCGCGGCCGCCGCGCCAGTCCTTCATGGAGGGACCGTCGACGGTCTTCTGGGTCGCGGTGGCAGCATGCACCGTGGACATCAGGCCGCGCTTGATGCCCCAGTTGTCATGGAGCACCTTGGCGATGGGCGCCAGGCAGTTGGTGGTACAGGAAGCCGCGGAGACGATCTTCTGGCCGTTGTAGGCCTCCTGGTTGACGCCGTACACGAACATGGGGGTGGCGTCCTTGGAGGGGGCGCTCTGCACCACCTTGCCGGCACCGGCGTCAATGTGCTTCTGGCAGGTCTCTTCGGTGAGGAACAGGCCGGTGGATTCGATGACGACATCGGCACCGACCTCGTCCCACTTCAGGTTGGCCGGATCGCGCTCGGCGGTCAGGCGGATCTTCTTTCCGTTGACGATCAGGGTGTTGCCGTCGACGGAGATATCGCCCTGGAAACGCCCGTGCACGGAATCGTAGCGCAGCATGTAGGCCAGGTACTCGGGGTCCAGCAGGTCGTTGATGCCGACGACCTCGATGTCGCTGCTGAAATCACGGGCCACCGCGCGGAATGCCATGCGGCCGATGCGGCCGAAGCCATTGATACCGACTTTGATTGCCATCTCTCTCTCCGTAGCTCTATTTCATGTTCAGGAAATTCACCGCCCGGCGCCAAGCGCCGGGCCGCCGAATCCGCTCCCGGCTCAAAGGACGTCCTGGACGGCCTTCGCGACGTTGTCCGCCGTGAACCCGAAGTACTCGAACAGCTGCGGGCCCGGGGCCGACTCGCCGAAGCGGTCCAGCCCCACCACCTTGCCGGCGGTGCCCACGTACTTGTACCAGCCACCGGTCACGCCCGCCTCCACAGCCACCCGGGCGGTGACCGATGAGGGCAGCACGGATTCCTTGTACGCCGGGTCCTGGGCGTCGAACACTTCGCAGGAGGGCATGGAAACCACGCGCACCCTGCCGCCCTGGCTGTTGAGGGTATTGGCCGCCTCCACGGCAATGCCCACCTCCGAGCCGGTGGCTATGATCACGGCCTGCGGGTCGCCATCGCAGTCCACCAGCGTGTAGCCGCCGCGGCGGATATTGGCGATCTGTTCCGGGGTGCGGACCTGGTGCTCGAGCTTCTGGCGGGAGAAGAGCATGCAGGACGGACCGTCCTCGCGCTCGATCGCCGCTCTCCAGGCAACGGCGGACTCCACCGCATCGCAGGGACGCCACACCACCATGTCCGGAATCAGCCGCAGGGTGGCCGCCTGCTCGATGGCCTGGTGGGTGGGGCCGTCCTCGCCCAGCCCGATGGAATCGTGGGTATAGACGAACAGGGAGCGCACCTTCATGAGCGCGGCCATGCGCAGGGCGTTGCGGGCGTACTCGGAGAACATCAGGAAGGTGCCGCCGTAGGGCACGAACCCGCCGTGCAGGGCGACGCCGTTCATGATCGCGGACATCCCGAACTCGCGCACACCGTAGAACACGTAGTTGCCGTCGGAAACGGTGTTGGAGATGCCCTTGGATCCGGACCAGAGGGTGAGATTGGATCCCGCCAGGTCCGCGGACCCCCCCAGCAGTTCGGGCAGCGCCGGGCCGTAGGCGTTCAGGGTGTTCTGGGAGGCCTTGCGCGAAGGCACGCTCTCCCCCTTCGCGGCGGTGGCCGCGATGTACTCATCGGCCTTGGCCTGCCAGTCGGCGGGCAGCTCGCCGCGGATCACCCGGCGCTCGAACTCGGCGGCGAGCTCCGGAAAGGCCGCCTTGTAGGCGGCGAACTTCTCGTTCCAGGCCGCCTCGGCCGAAGCCCCCTTGTCCCTGGCGTCCCAGCCCGCGTAGAGCTCGTCGGGAATCTCGAAGGGACCGTGGGTCCAGCCCAGGTTCTCGCGGGTGGCCTTGATCTCGTCGTCTCCCAGGGGCGCGCCATGGCAGTCGTGGCTGCCGCACAGGTTGGGGGCGCCGAAGCCGATGACCGTCTTGCAGCAGATCATGGAGGGCTTGTCGTTGACCGAGCGGGCCTCCTGGATGGCCTTCTTGACCGCCTCCGGATCGTGGCCGTCCACGTCCCGCACCACGTGCCAGCCGTAGGCCTCGAAACGCTTCGGGGTGTCGTCGGTGAACCAGCCCTCCACGTGCCCGTCGATGGAGATCCCGTTGTCGTCGTAGAAGGCGATCAGCTTGCCCAGCCCCAGGGTGCCGGCCAGGGAGCAGGCTTCGTGGGAGATGCCTTCCATCAGGCAGCCGTCGCCCAGAAACACATAGGTGTAGTGGTCGACGATATGGTGGCCTTCGCGATTGAACTGTCCGCCGAGGACCTTCTCGGCGATGGCCATGCCCACGGCATTGGTGATGCCCTGTCCGAGCGGCCCGGTGGTCGTCTCGACGCCGGGGGTAATGCCGTACTCCGGATGCCCGGCGGTCTTGGAATGCAGCTGACGGAAGTTCTTGAGCTCCTCCATGGGCAGGTCATAGCCCGTGAGGTGGAGCAGGGAGTACACCAGCATGGAGCCGTGGCCGTTGGACAGCACGAACCGGTCCCGGTCCGGCCACTTGGGATTGGCCGGGTTGTGCTCGAGGAAGTCGTTCCACAGCACCTCGGCAATGTCCGCCATGCCCATCGGGGCGCCCGGATGGCCGGATTTGGCTTTCTGCACGGCATCCATGCTCAGGGCTCGGATGGCATTGGCTAACTCTCTGCGCGAAGGCATCGATCTCTCCTTCCTAATTACTTGGAATCTTTATTCGCAACCGTCCACCGGGGCCCGCCCATCCCGGCCGGCGCGCGCAGGCATCGTCTTCACGACGAATCGCGCCGCGGCGATGCCGGCATGGGGGAAATCGCCGTCTGGGCCATTTTTGCGATGAAAAGGCTCGGTTGCGCCACGCTGTGACCGGCGCCGGGATTTCACAGGTAGCCGATCGCTTGAAACGCCGGGCCCCTCCCCGAGGACGCTGCACCCGGCGTTTGTCTGTCTGGTCGGTCCGGGGACGGGCCCCGGACGCATCGAGCGCGCTATTTTCCCCTAGATGGGCAGTTTGGGCAATAGCGCCCACCGCCGGCCGCCGCCACGGACCGGGCGCGGGCCACCGGCAAAGCCATAAGTCACTACCGTAAAGACTGTTTTTGCGATTTTCAGGGGTGATTGCCAGGCCACGGGATGACGTCCCCCGCGCCCGCCGACTGCCGGCCCTGCTGGCGGGCATACAGCGTCTGCAGCGCCTTGTAGAACTCCACCGGCAACCGGCGCATGGTCTGGGAGCCCTTTTCCCGGTAGTACACCACTTCGTAGGG
>DATFLG010000244.1:0-9926 GCA_035267985.1 Gammaproteobacteria bacterium
ATTCGCGAGTTCTCGGTGGCCATCAAGGGCCCGTTGACGACCCCGGTCGGTGAGGGCATCCGTTCCCTGAACGTGGCGCTGCGTCAGGCGCTGGACCTTTACGTGTGCCTGCGCCCGGTGCGCTATTACCCGGGGACGCCCAGCCCCTTGAAGGCGCCGGAGCATACCGACATGGTGATCTTCCGTGAAAACTCGGAGGACATCTACGCCGGCATCGAGTGGGCGGCGGAGACGGCCGAAGCCCGCAAGGTGATCGATTTCCTGCAGGGGGAGATGGGGGTGACCAAAATCCGCTTCCCCCGGACTTCGGGTATCGGCATCAAGCCGGTCTCCCGGGAGGGCACGCAGCGCCTGGTGCGCAAGGCCATCCAGTACGCCATCGACCAGGACCGCAGCTCGGTGACGCTGGTGCACAAGGGAAACATCATGAAATTCACCGAGGGTGCGTTCAAGAACTGGGGCTACGACCTGGCCCGGGCGGAGTTCGGCGCGGTGGAGCTCGACGGCGGACCCTGGTGCACCTTCAATAATCCCCACACCGGCAGGGAAATCGTGGTCAAGGACGTCATCGCCGACGCATTTCTCCAGCAGATCCTGCTGCGCCCCGCCGACTACAGTGTCATCGCCACCCTCAACCTCAACGGCGATTACATTTCCGACGCCCTGGCCGCCCAGGTCGGTGGCATCGGCATGGCGCCCGGGGCCAATCTGTCAGACACGGTGGCCCTGTTCGAGGCCACTCACGGCACGGCGCCCAAGTACGCGGGCAAGGACCAGGTGAACCCCAGCTCCCTGGTGTTGTCGGCGGAGATGATGCTGCGTCATCTGGGCTGGACCGAGGCGGCGGACCGGGTGGTGGCAGGTATCAGTGGCGCGATTTCAGCGCGGACGGTGACTTACGACCTGGCGCGGCTGCTGGACGGGGCGACCAAAGTGAGCTCTTCCGGCTTCGGGAAGGCGGTGGTCGGGCACATGTGATACCGCACCCGTCCGCCGAAGGCCGGCGGGCGGATGTGGGGGAGATACGGGATGCGGCCGTTATGGGCCTTGCGGCCCCACGCGGCCGCCTACATCAGCTCACGAAAGGCTGTCGCAGCGGATCTTTGCGGCCTGCAGTCCTTTCGGGCCCTGCATGACGTCAAAGGAAACCTTCTGGCCTTCCTTCAGAGTTTTGTAGCCGTCCATCTCAATGGCAGAGAAATGGGCAAAGACGTCCTCGCCTCCCTCGTCCGGCGCGATGAAGCCGTAACCCTTTGCGTTGCTGAACCACTTCACGGTACCCGTTGCCATCCTCACTTCACCTCGTGTTACCGGCGGACGTTCGTGCGTCCGTCTTCGTTATTGCCCGTTCGTCAGCGTCCGGTCCGGCGCGCCGATCCGTGAACGGTCGACCTGTGGCCTGGCGACCACTTTGGACACTCTAAATACAGTTGACTAAAATAGTCAAGTATTGCTTTTGGGATAAGGCCTTGGCTGCGTCCGACACCTTGTTTTTCACCGCTGACTGCGGTCGTTGCGCAGTCTATTTTTCTATGGTACCTGTAGAGCACGGAACCGGGGATGTGATGCGTTCGAGGGACGCGGAGCGAGGGCAGACGCAGGATCGGGGTCAGGGAATTCGTGCTATGGCCGACGAGCGCAAACATAGCAATGCGGACGATCTGACGGTCGAGGAGTCGAAGCCGAAGGTCAAGCGTCCGCCTCTTTACAAGGTGATCCTGCTCAACGACGACTACACCCCCATGGAGTTCGTCGTCCAGGTTCTGGAGAAGTTTTTCGGTTTGGGGCGTGAGAAGGCCACCCAGATCATGCTCCACGTCCATACGCGAGGCAAAGGCGTATGCGGCGTATTTACACGGGAAATTGCGGAGACCAAAGTATCCCAGGTCAACGAGTACTCGCGCCGGCACCAGCATCCGCTGCTGTGCACCATGGAGGAGGCGTAGGTCTGTTTGTGAGGTAGTGCGGTTATGTTGAGCAAGGAACTTGAATTCACCCTGAACCTCGCCTTCAAGGAAGCGCGGGACAAGCGGCATGAATTCATGACCGTGGAGCACCTGCTGCTGGCCCTGCTCGACAATCCCACTGCCGCGGAGGTGCTGCGTGCCTGCGGGGCCGACCTGGAGCAGCTCAAGCGCGAGCTGATCAAGTTCCTGGATGAGACCACGCCGCTGCTGCCTCCCAACGACAGCCGCGAGACCCAGCCCACCCTGGGCTTCCAGCGGGTTCTGCAGCGGGCGGTGTTTCACGTCCAGTCCTCCGGCAAGAAGGAGGTCACAGGCGCCAATGTGCTGGTGGCCATCTTCAGCGAGCAGGAATCCCAGGCCGTCTATTTCCTCAACAAGCAGAACACCACCCGGCTGGATGTGGTGAACTACATGTCCCACGGCATCTCCAAGGTGGCCGGTGAGCAGAGCGAGGGACTGTCCACCGGCACCAGCGAGGAAGAGGGCGGCGGGGACGGCACGGCCAAGAAGCCGCTGGAGAACTTTGCGACCAATCTGAACGAAATGGCCCGCATCGGCCGTATCGATCCGCTCATCGGGCGGCGGCATGAAATCGAGCGCACGATCCAGATCCTGTGCCGGCGGCGCAAGAACAATCCCCTGTTCGTGGGGGAGGCCGGCGTCGGAAAGACCGCCATCGCCGAGGGGCTGGCCAAGCTGATCGTGGACGAGAATGTGCCGGAGGTGCTCCGGGAGAGCACCATTTACTCCCTGGATCTGGGCGCGCTGGTGGCCGGCACCAAGTACCGCGGCGATTTCGAGAAGCGCCTGAAGGCGGTGCTGGCCCAGCTGCGCAAGGAGAAGGGGGCGATCCTGTTCATCGATGAGATCCACACCATCATCGGTGCCGGCGCCGCTTCGGGCGGAGTGATGGACGCCTCAAACCTGATCAAGCCCATGCTCGCCTCGGGCGAACTCAAGTGCATCGGATCGACCACCTATCAGGAATACCGCGGCATCTTCGAGAAGGACCGGGCTCTGGCCCGGCGGTTCCAGAAGATCGATGTCTCCGAGCCTTCGGTGGACGAGACGGTGAAAATCCTGGAAGGACTGAAGAGCCGCTTCGAAGAGCATCACCGCGTAAAGTACTCGCCCAAGGCGCTGCGCACCGCTGCCGAGCTGGCCGACCGGTACATCAACGACCGGCATCTGCCGGACAAGGCGATCGATGTCATTGACGAAGCCGGCGCCAGTCTTCGTCTGCAGCCGCCGTCCAAGCGCAAGAAGACCATCGGCGTGGCGGACATCGAGAACGTGGTGGCGAAGATGGCCCGCATCCCGCCCAAGAACGTGTCCTCCACGGACAAGGACCGCCTGAGGACGCTGGAACGGGATCTGAAGATGGTGGTGTTCGGCCAGGACGAGGCCATCAGCGCCCTGGCGTCGGCCATCAAGATGTCCCGGTCCGGGCTGGGTACCGTGGACAAGCCCATCGGCTCGTTCCTGTTCGCAGGGCCCACGGGCGTGGGCAAGACGGAGGTGACCCGTCAGCTGGCCATGGTGCTGGGCATAGAGCTGGTGCGCTTCGACATGTCGGAGTACATGGAGCGTCATACGGTCTCACGGCTGATCGGCGCGCCGCCGGGCTATGTGGGGTTCGACCAGGGGGGGCTGCTGACCGAAGCCATTACCAAGCACCCCCACGCGGTGCTGCTGCTCGATGAGATCGAGAAAGCTCATCCGGACGTGTTCAATCTGCTGCTGCAGGTGATGGACCACGGGACGCTCACCGACAACAACGGGCGTCGGGCGGATTTCCGCAACGTGGTGATCGTCATGACCACCAATGCCGGCGCTCAGTCCATGAGCCGCCCGTCCATCGGATTCACCACCCAGGATCACAGCAGCGATGCCATGGAGGCGATCAAGCGTCTGTTCACGCCCGAGTTCCGCAACCGGTTGGACAGTATCATCCAGTTCCGTCCCCTGGGTGCCACGGTCATCGCCCAGGTGGTGGACAAGTTCATCTTTGAGCTGGAAGCACAGCTTCAGGAGAAGAACGTCACCCTGGACGTGGACGACTCCGCCCGGCTGTGGCTTGCCGAGCACGGCTACGATCCGACCATGGGCGCCCGTCCCATGGCCCGGGTGATCCAGGAGCACATCAAGCGTCCCCTGGCCGAGGACCTGCTGTTCGGCCGCCTGGTGGGTGGCGGCCACGTACGCATCCGCGCCGAGGAAGACCAGCTGGTGTGTGATGTGGAAGAGGTGGAGAAGGTCTAGCCTGCGCTGGCCGGGCACAGCTGCGCCCGGCGACTCCCTGCTGAGAGTGCCACCGGGCCGCGGCTTCGTCGCGGCCCGCGGGTGTCGCTGATCGTGAACTGGCGGGAAGGAAGGGGCGGCGGCAGCGGGAAATCCGTCAGCGGGCCCGATAAACGATACGGCCTTTGGTCAGGTCGTAGGGGGTGAGCTGCACCGTGACCTTGTCGCCGGTCAGTATCCGGATATAGTGCTTGCGCATCTTGCCGGAGATGTGGGCCGTCACCACATGCCCGTTTTCCAGTTCCACCCGGAACATGGTATTGGGCAGGGTCTCGATGACCGTGCCTTCCATCTCGATGTGATCTTCTCGTGCCATACGCCGATCTCTGAAACCGTTGTCGACCTCAAGCTGACTAGTATACCTGATTCGTTCGTTGCGCTGGAAGCACCCCGTTGACCGCCCGGACTTCGCCGGTCGGGTGCCGACGGCACTGACCGGCTCCTGACCTGCGGCGCGCCTGTGCTCTACAGGTCGATCCACTGGCCGTCCCGGTACATCTGCAGGGGGCGGATCTTTCCCTTGTAGCTCATCTTGCGGCACTGCTCGATCCAGTAGCCCAGGTACACGGCACCCAGGCCGAGACGGCGGGCCTCGGCCACCTGCCAGAGGATGGCGTACTGCCCCAGGCTGCGCGCCCGGGCGTCGGGGTCGAAGAAGGTGTACACGGCCGACAGCCCGTCGGGCAGCCGGTCGGTCACGGCCACGGCCAGCAGCGCTTCCCGGAGGCGGAACTCGTAGAACACGGTGTCGCTCCAGGGGCTGGTGAGAAACTCCAGATACTGGGCGGGGTCTTCCGTATCCATGCTCCCGCCGGCATGGCGGGCCTTCAGGTAGCGCCGGTAGAGCCGGAAGTGGTCCTCGCGGTAGGTGGGGGGCGTGGCCGTGACCGCCAGGTCGGCATTGCGCCGCCACACCCGCCGGTCGATGCGCCGGCCCCGGAAGCGCTCTGCCGGGATGCGCACCGGTATGCAGGCGCTGCAGCCCGGGCAGGCGGGACGGTAGATCATCCGGCCGCTGCGCCGGAACCCGAACTCCGACAGGCGGCCGTAGACGTCGTTGTTCATGGGGGCATCGGGGTCCGCGAACAGGGTGACGGCATCGCGGTCCGGCAGATACGGACAGTCGTGGCGCCGGCTGGCATAGAAGGCCAGTTGGTGGGCGGCAGGGGCGGTGGATGGCCGGCCGGTCACGCCAGCGCCTCCCCGGGGCCGCGTCCGCCGGTTGCCTGGATGTCGGCGGCCACGGCCGGGTCCAGCCGCCACGGCGACGGCGGTGGCGCCAGGTCGCAGGCGCCTTTCAGCAGGTCCACGAAGCTGCGCCGCGGAATTTCCACCGCCCCGAAGCGCAGCAGATGGTCGGTGCGCATCTGGCAGTCGATCACCGGGAAGTCCCAGGCCTGGAGCTGGCGTACCAGATGCACGAACGCCACCTTGGCGGCGTCGGTGACCCGGGTGAACATGGACTCGCCGAAGAATGCCCGTCCGATGGCCACTCCGTAGAGGCCGCCGGCGAGCTCGCCCTGGCGCCAGGCTTCCACGGAGTGGGCATGGCCCAGCTCATGGAGCCGGCAGTAGGCGCTGTGCATGTCCGGGGTGATCCAGGTGCCGTCGGCACCGGGACGCGGGGCCGCGCAGCCGCGGATCACCGCCTCGAAATCGCGGTCCAGGGTGATCTGGAACGGGGCGCGTCGCAGGGTCTTGCGCAGACTGCGGGAGACCTTCAGCTGCTCCGGAAACAGCACGGTTCGTGGGTCGGGGGCCCACCAGAGAATCGGCTGCCCGTCCGTGTACCAGGGGAAGATGGCGCTGCGGTACGCCGAAAGCAGCCGCTCCGGAGAGAGGTTGCCGCCCACGGCCAGCAGCCCGTCGGGATCGCGCAGAGCGAATGCCACGTCCGGGAAGGGCGTGTGGGAATCGAAGGGGTCGATCCAGAACGGGCCGAGGCTTCTCACCGTGTACGCTCCCTCGAGGCTTGCGCCCGCTCAGCCCGTGGATCCGGTACCGCTTCCCGCCGGCGCCTTATACGGCAGGTGGGTGGTGAGCTCTTGCATGTAGCGTTCCATGGCAGGCGTCTCGCGGCGCAGAAAATCCCCAATGGCATCCCGGAAGCCGGGGTGAGCGATCCAGTGGGCGGACCAGGTGGGGGTCGGCACGAATCCCCGGCTGATCTTGTGCTCGCCCTGGGCGCCGGGTTCGAAATGTCCCAGGCCGTGACGGATGCAGTACTCGATCCCCTGATAGTAGCAGGCCTCGAAGTGCAGGCTGTGGTGATGCACGTCGCAGCCCCAGTGCCTCCCGTAAAGGGTATCGTCGCCGCGAAAGCAGATGGCTCCCGCCACCGGCCGGTCATTCTCGTAGGCCAGTACCAGCACCAGCCTCGATCCCATGGTTCGGGCCACTTCGGTGAAGAATCCCAGGTTGAGGGTGGGAATGCCCCACTTGCGGTCGAAGGTGGAGTGGTAGAAATGATGAGCCGTGCGCAGTGTGGCCTCGTCGGCGTCGTCGCCGTGGATGATGCGCAGCTCCACGCCCGCCTCGCCCACGCGCCGGCGCTCGCGCCGCAGCTTCTTGCGCTTCTGGGCGCTGAAAGTGTCCAGGAAGTCGTCGAAGTCCCGATAGCCGGCGTTGTGCCAGTGGAACTGGCAGCCCAGGCGCAGCATCAGGCCCTGGCTTTCGAGCCGGCCGGTGTCGCGCCGATCGGTGAACAGCCAGTGGGCCGAGGACAGCGCCTGGGCGCGGGCGTACTCGAGGGTCTGTGCCACCAGGGCTGCCGCGACCGCTTCCGGGGCGGGCGCGGCCGGATCCACCAGCAGCCGGGCACCGGTGGCCGGCGTGTAGGGGATGGCGGTGACCAGCTTGGGATAGTAGCGCAGGCCGTTGCGCTCATAGGCATCGGCCCAGGCCCAGTCGAACACGAACTCCCCGTAGGAGTTGTCCTTTTCGTACAGGGGCATGGCCCCCACCAGCCGTCCGTGTTCATCGTAGGCGGCCAAGTGGCGGGGGAGCCAGCCGAACTGCGTCCCCACGCAGCCGTTGTGCTCCAGCGCGGCGAGAAATTCATGGCAGAGAAACGGATTGCCGGAGCCCGCCAGCCGGTTCCATTCATCGGCGGGCGCCGCATCGATCCCGTCGAGGGTGGCGATTCTCATGGGGTCATTGTAGTGCACAAGGGTATCGGCCAATACCCGTGACGGCGGCCGGCGGCCCCTGTCGTGGCGGAGGATTGGGCGCGGGTGTCCCGACGGGCGCCGGGCCGGGCCTGTTGCAGGCAGCCGTCGCCCTCAGCCCTGTTCCACCCCCAGTCCGTCCAGGTAGCGCTCGGCATCCAGGGCGGCCATGCAGCCGGCGCCGGCGGAGGTGATGGCCTGGCGATAGACATGGTCGGCCACATCACCGGCGGCGAAAACCCCTGGCACGCTGGTGGCGGTGGCATTGCCTTCGGTGCCGGTGCGCACCTGGATGTACCCTCCGGCCATCTCCAGCTGGCCTTCGAATATCTGGGTGTTCGGCTGATGCCCGATGGCGATGAACACGCCCTGCACGTCCACGTCCTTGGTGGCGCCTTCCTGCACATGCTTCAGGCGCGCTCCGGTGACCCCCTGCTTGTCCCCCAGGACCTCCTCCAGCACATGGTCCCACTCGATGGTGACCTTGCCTTCCTCGGCCTTCTTGAACAGCCGGTCCTGGAGGATCTTCTCGGAGCGCAGCTGGTCGCGCCGGTGCACCAGGGTGACGTGCGAGGCGATATTGGCCAGGTACAGGGCTTCTTCCACCGCGGTGTTGCCCCCGCCGATGACGGCCACCGGCTGATCGCGGTAGAAAAAGCCGTCGCAGGTGGCGCAGGCGGACACGCCACGTCCCTTGAAGGCTTCCTCCGAGGGCAGGCCCAGATACTTGGCCGAGGCGCCGGTGGCGATAATCAAAGCGTCGCAGGTGTAGATGCCCGAGTCCCCCTCCAGGCGGAACGGGCGCTCCGTGAGACGGGCGGTGTGGATATGGTCGAAGATGATCTCGGTGTTGAAGCGCTCGGCATGCTCGCGCATCTGCTCCATGAGCGCCGGACCCTGCAGTTCGGGCTGGCCGCCCGGCCAGTTCTCCACCTCGGTGGTGGTGGTCAGCTGACCACCCTGTTCCAACCCCGTAATCAGCACGGGATCCAGATTCGCCCGGGCGGCATAAACCGCGGCCGTGTAGCCGGCGGGGCCGGAACCCAGGATGAGGAGGCGGCAGTGCTTGGTATCGCTCATGTATAATGGCTCCGAGCTCGAAACGGTGTTCACCGGACGGTGCCGGCGCCGCGGATGTGAAGGGCCGGGGCGGGAAGCGGCGGAGGGTGCCTGTCGCCGGCGGGGCCCTTGCGGCTGCAGACGGTCGCCAATGGTACGTCACTTCACCAGGAGCGTAAAGGAGGCGGGATGCGCATCGGGATACCCCGGGAGATCAAGACACTGGAAGGGCGCGTCGGTCTCGTGCCCGCGGCCTGCGGCGAGCTGGTTCGCGCCGGCCATCAGGTGTTCATCGAACAGGGGGCAGGCGCTGCGTCGGGTTACGAGGACGGTGATTATCGGGCCGCCGGCGCCGAAGTGGTCGCCGATGCCGCGGCGGCCTACGGGCAGGGTGAGTTGATCGTCAAGGTCAAGGAACCGGTGGACGCGGACCTGGCACTGTTGCGTGCCGATCACCTGCTGTTCTGTTACCTGCATCTGGCGGCCAACCCGGAGCTCGCCCGGCGCCTGCAGGACATCGGCCTCACCGCGGTGGCTTTCGAGACGGTACAGGAGCCGGGCGGCGCCCTTCCGCTGCTGGCGCCCATGAGCGACATCGCCGGTCGTCTGGCCGCCCAGATCGGGGCAAGCCTGCTGCACCAGCCCCAGGGCGGGCGGGGGCTGCTGCTGGGGGGGCTGCCGGCGGCCGAGCGCGGCCATGTGGTGGTGATCGGCGGCGGCGTCGCCGGGGGCAATGCGGCGGCGGTGGCGGCGGCCCTGGGGGCCCGGGTCACCGTATTCGACCGCAACCGGGAAAAGCTGGCCGCTCTGCGCGCTCTGGGGGACAACGTGAGCGCCCTGTACGCCTACCAGGACGCCATGGACCAGGCCGTGGAGGACGCGGACCTGCTGATCGGTGCCGTGCTGACGGTGGGCGCCCGGGCCGCCCATGTGGTGAGTGCCGAGCTGGTGCGGCGCATGCGCCCCGGCAGTGTGGTGATGGACATCTCGGTGGACCAGGGTGGCTGCGTGGAGACCACCCGGCCCACCACCTATGCCGAGCCCACCTACCTGTGGGAGGAGGTGGTGCACTTTGCGGTGACCAACATGCCGGGGGCGGTGCCCCGCACAGCGGTGCAGGCTCTGTCCGCGGCCCTCATCCCCTATCTGGGACCCATGGCCGACGGCCGCTGGCGGGACCACGACGCCCTCTACCGGGGGCTCAACGTGGAGGAGGGGCGCCTGGTGCACCCCGGCGTGCGGGCGGCCCTGGCCGGGCGGGCCTGACGGGTTCGGTAATCAAGGGCTTAGGGGCAATGGCACTGACTTAAGCTCATAGCACTTCACCTGTGTCACGCAATCGCTGCCGTGCTTGTTCTCTGGGTTCTTTAAGCCACTTTGATGACTTCGGCCTTCGTTTGCAGGCCCTCGGTTCTCGTCGCCCGGGCCGTTT
>DATFLG010000245.1:0-6494 GCA_035267985.1 Gammaproteobacteria bacterium
GCCGCCTGGGCCGCGGCCTGGGACACCGAGGCGGGATTGGACGTGCTCTGGGACTGGATCTTCTTCATGGCCTGGATCACTTCGGCCGGACCGCCGGCGTAGCCGATGCGCCAGCCGGTCATGGCATAGGCCTTGGAGACCCCGTTCAGCACGAAGGTGCGTTCCTGGAGCTCCGGGCAGGCGTTGACGATGTTGCAGAAGGGCTCATCGGCCCACAGGATATGCTCATACATGTCATCGGTGGCGATCAGCACCCGCGGATGGCGGCTCAGGACCTCCCCCAGGGCGGCCAGCTCCGTGCGGCTGTAGGCCACGCCGGTGGGATTGGAGGGGCTGTTAATCACGAACAGTCGGGTGCGGGGCGTGATGGCCGCCTCCAGCTGCGCCGGCGTCAGCTTGAATTGCTGGTCGATGCCCGCGGAAAGCTCCACCGGCACCCCGTCCGCCAGTCGCACCATGTCCGGGTATGACACCCAGTAGGGTGCCGGAATGATCACCTCGTCGCCGCTGTTGAGCAGCGCCTGGGCCAGGTTGTAGAAGCTCTGTTTGCCGCCGCAGGACACCAGGATCTGCTCCGGAGCGTAGCGGAGGCCGTTTTCGCCCTCGAACTTGTTTATAATGGCCTGTTTCAGCCCCGGCGTGCCGTCCACCGGGGTGTACTTGGTCTGGCCGGCCTCGATGGCGGCGATGGCGGCCGCCTTGATCGGGGCCGGGGTGTCGAAGTCCGGTTCGCCGGCCCCCAGGCCGATGATGTCGTGGCCCGCGGCCCGCAGCTCGGCGGCCCGGGCGGTGACCGCCAGGGTGGGCGAGGGCTTGATGCGGCGGACGCGGTCGGAGAGTTGGATGTCCAAGGCGGGTTCCTGCGGCTGATGGAGTCGGTGCGCGGGGGCAATGATACTGTAACTGCCGGTTGACCATAAATCCCTATGAGCAAGGAATTTCAGATCGCGGCCAGGCTGACGCCGGCGGGGGATCAGCCCCAGGCGATTGCCGGGCTGGTGGACAATGTCCGTGCGGGCCTGGCCCACCAGGTGCTGCTGGGGGTCACCGGCTCGGGCAAGACCTTCACCATCGCCAACGTCATCCAGGCCATCCAGCGCCCCACCCTGGTGCTGGCGCCCAACAAGACCCTCGCGGCCCAGCTCTACGGGGAGTTCCGGGAGTTCTTCCCCCACAATGCCGTGGAGTATTTCGTCTCCTATTACGACTACTACCAGCCCGAGGCCTACGTGCCGTCCTCCGACACCTACATCGAGAAGGACGCCTCGGTGAACGAGCATATCGAGCAGATGCGCCTGTCGGCCACCAAGGCCCTGCTGGAGCGCCGGGACACCATCATCGTGGCCACCGTGTCCTCCATCTACGGCCTGGGGGATCCACGCTCGTATCTGAGCATGGTGCTGCACCTGGTGCGGGGCGAGCGGGTGGATCAGCGCCAGATCCTGCGCCGCCTGGCCGAGCTGCAGTACACCCGCAACGACGTGGAGCTGCACCGGGGCACCTACCGGGCCCGGGGGGAGATCATCGACATCTATCCCGCCGAATCCGAGCGCGACGCGGTGCGGGTGGAGCTGTTCGACGACGAGATCGAGTCCATCGCCTATTTCGACCCGCTGACCGGGGAGGTGTTGCGCCGCACGCCGCGGGTGACCATCTACCCCAAGACCCACTACGTCACGCCCCGCCAGACCATCCTGGACGCCATCGAGCAGATCAAGGTGGAGCTGGCCGAGCGCCTGAAGCAGCTCTACAGCGTGAACAAGCTGGTGGAGGCCCAGCGCCTGGAACAGCGCACCCGTTTCGATCTGGAGATGATGCAGGAACTGGGCTACTGCAACGGCATCGAGAACTATTCCCGCTACCTTTCGGGCCGCGGAGCGGGGGAGCCCCCGCCCACCCTGTTCGACTACCTGCCCGAGGAGGCCCTGCTGGTGGTGGACGAGTCCCATGTGACCATTCCCCAGCTGGGCGCCATGTACAAGGGGGACCGTTCCCGCAAGGAGACCCTGGTGGAGTACGGCTTCCGCCTGCCCTCGGCCCTGGACAACCGGCCCCTGCGTTTCGACGAGTTCGAGCGTCTGGCCCCCCAGGCCATCTATGTCTCGGCCACGCCCGGGCCCTATGAGCGGGAAAAATCCGGCGGCGAGGTGGTGGAGCAGGTGGTGCGCCCCACAGGCCTGGTGGATCCGGAGGTGGAGGTGCGCTCCGCCGGCACCCAGGTGGACGATCTGCTCTCGGAGATCCGCGAGCGGGTGGCCGGGGACGAGCGGGTGCTGGTGACCACCCTCACCAAGCGCATGGCCGAGGACCTGACCGAGTACCTGTCCGAGCATGGGGTGCGGGTACGCTACCTGCATTCGGACATCGACACCGTGGAGCGGGTGGAGATCATCCGGGACCTTCGGCTGGGGGAGTTCGACGTGCTGGTGGGTATCAACCTGCTGCGCGAGGGGCTGGACATGCCCGAGGTGTCCCTGGTGGCCATTCTGGACGCCGACAAGGAGGGCTTCCTGCGCTCGGACCGCTCCCTGATCCAGACCATCGGCCGGGCGGCCCGCAATGTCCACGGCAAGGCCATTCTCTACGGGGATACCGTCACCGGGTCCATGCGCCGGGCCATGGACGAGACCGAGCGGCGCCGGGAGAAGCAGATCGCCCACAACGAGGCCCATGGCATCACCCCCCAGACCATCCGCAAGGCGGTGGCGGATATCATGGAGGGCGCGGCCCCCGGGGCGCCCATGCCCGCCCGGCGCTATGCCCGGGTGGCCGAGGAGGAGCTGGAGTACGCCCGCCTGTCCCCCGAGCAGGTGGTGCAGCGGGTCAAGCAGCTCGAGCAGCAGATGTACGCCCATGCCCGCAACCTGGAGTTCGAGGAGGCGGCGAAGCTGCGGGACCAGATCAACCGGCTGCAGGAATCGGGGCTGGGCCTTCCGGAGCACTCGGTCTGACGTCCGCCGCCGTGGAAAAAGGGGGTCGGAGTCAATCGCCGAGTCGGTCCCTGTGATCGAGATGTTGGACGATTGACTCCGACCCCCTTTTTCGCTGCTGCCCGTCGGTGTCTTCCGTGGCGCCTTTGGCTTGTTTCTTTCCGTGGATTCCGTGGGTTCCGTGGCCCTCGATCTTGCCCGGGACGGCGCTGGCGCTTGGTCCGGGTGGGCGGGCTTGCGCCAAACCGCTTGCCAGAAGACCCCGAAATCCGGTATCTTAACCCGTCTTTAGGCGCGTAGCTCAGCTGGTTAGAGCACCACCTTGACATGGTGGGGGTCGTTGGTTCGAGTCCAATCGCGCCTACCAAATTGTTTGCCAGCGTGATGAAGACCATAGGGCGAGCCATGCACGCCGCGGATGGGGCGCGCCGGCCGCCCTTTTTCATTTCGGGTAACCCACGGAACTTCTGACAGTCTCGCGAGCCATGCCGGTCATTACCCTGCCTGACGGCACCCAAAAGGCGTTCGACCACCCGGTGACGGTCCAGCAGGTGGCCGAGGCCATCGGTCCGGGCCTGGCCAAGGCCGCCATTGCCGGCAAGGTGGACGACCGCCTGGTGGACACCTCCCGGGTGGTGGATGACGATGCCCGGGTGGCGATCGTGACCGACCGCGATCCCGAGGGACTGGAGGTGATCCGCCATTCCACCGCCCACCTCCTGGCCCAGGCCGTCAAGGAGCTGTTCCCGGAGGCCCAGGTCACCATCGGCCCGGTGATCGAGGACGGGTTCTACTACGACTTCGCCTACCAGCGCCCGTTCACCCCCGAGGATCTGGAGGCCATCGAGAAGAAGATGGCCGAGCTGGCCGGGGAGGACTTCCCGGTGCAGCGCTCCGTCATGCCCCGGGACGAGGCGGTGACCTTCTTCCGGGATCAGGGGGAGGAGTACAAGGCCCGGATCATCGAGGACATTCCCCGGGACCAGGCTATTTCCCTGTATCGGCAGGGGGATTTCATCGATCTGTGCCGCGGCCCCCATGTGCCCAGCACCGGGCGGCTCAAGGCCTTCAAGCTGACCAAGGTGGCGGGCGCCTACTGGCGGGGGGACTCGCGCAACGAGATGCTCCAGCGCATCTACGGCACCGCCTGGCCGGACAAGAAGGCGCTGAAGGCCTACCTGCACCGATTGGAGGAGGCCGAGAAGCGGGACCACCGCCGCCTCGGACGGGTCATGGAGCTCTTCCATATCCAGGAGGAAGCCCCGGGGATGATCTTCTGGCACGACCGGGGCTGGCAGATTTATCTCACGATTCAGGATTATATCCGCGGCCTGCTGCGCGAGCGCGGCTACCAGGAGGTGCACACTCCGTCGCTGATCGACTCCAGCCTGTGGGAGAAGTCGGGCCATGCGGCCAAGTTCGGCAAGGAGATGTTCGCCACCGAATCGGAAAACCGCACCTACGCGGTCAAGCCCATGAACTGCCCGGCCCATATCCAGATCTTCAACCAGGGCCTGAAGAGCTACCGGGATCTGCCCCTGCGCCTAGCCGAATTCGGCTCCTGCCACCGCAACGAGCCCTCGGGCATCCTGCACGGGCTGATGCGGGTGCGGGGCTTCGTCCAGGACGATGCCCATATCTTCTGCACCGAGAATCAGATCCTGGGGGAGGTGTCGGATTTCATCGACCTGCTGTTCCGGGTCTACCGGGACTTCGGCTTCGACGAGGTCCTGGTCAAGCTGTCCACCCGTCCCGACGAGCGGGTGGGGGAGGACGCCCTGTGGGACAAGGCCGAGAAGGCCCTGGAGGACGCCCTCAACCATAAGCGGCTGGACTGGGAGCTGCAGCCGGGGGAAGGGGCCTTCTACGGACCCAAGATCGAGTTTTCCCTCAAGGATTGCCTGGGGCGGGTCTGGCAGCTGGGCACCATCCAGCTGGATTTCTCCATGCCGGCCCGCCTGGGGGCCCACTATGTGGACGAGGATTCCGAGAAGAAGGTGCCGGTGATGCTGCACCGGGCCATCCTGGGCTCCCTGGAGCGCTTCATCGGCATTCTGCTGGAGCACTACGCCGGCGACCTGCCCCTGTGGCTGGCACCCCGCCAGGCGGTGGTGATGAATATCACCGACCGCCAGGCCGAATATGCCCGATCCGTGGAAGAAACCCTGAAAAATCAGGGCATCCGCTCGGAAGCGGACTTGAGAAACGAGAAGATCGGATTTAAAATCCGTGAGCACACTATAGAACGCGTCCCGTATCTGCTGGTGATCGGGGATCGGGAGGCGCAATCCGGTACTGTGGCCGTGCGCACGCGTAGTGGCAAGGATCTGGGCGCCATGCCGACGGACGAGTTGGCGGAGCGCCTCGCCGCTGAAATCGCGAGCCACGGCCGAACTGTTTTGGAGGGTTAGAGCATCGCTGCGGGAAAAGAGCAGAAGAAGCGCGTAAACGGCGAGATCACGGTCCCGGAAGTGCGTCTGATCGACGCCGAGGGAAACCAGATGGGGGTGATGTCCATCGAGGAGGCGCAGAAGATCGCCGATGACGCCGAGCTGGACCTGGTGGAAATATCGCCCACGGCGAGCCCGCCGGTCTGCCGCATCATGGATTACGGCAAGTACCGGTTCGAGGAGGCCAAGAAGTCCGCCGAGGCGCGCAAGAAGCAGAAACAGATCCAGGTCAAGGAAGTCAAATTCCGGCCTGGGACTGACGAAGGGGATTATCAGGTCAAACTCCGCAACCTGATACGTTTCCTGTCCGAGGGGGACAAGACCAAGGTGACCCTGCGGTTCCGCGGTCGTGAAATGGCTCACCAGGATCTGGGCCGCAAGCTGCTCCAGCGGGTGGAGGCAGACTTGGTGGAGTACGGATCCGTCGAGCAATTTCCGAAGATGGAAGGCCGGCAGATGATCATGGTGCTGTCCCCGAAAAAGAAGTGAGCCGGAGGCCCGGCTCGCGTAACGCAACGAATACGGAGTTCAGAGCAATGCCTAAGTTGAAGAGCAACCGCGGAGCGGCCAAGCGCTTCTCGCGGACCGCCAAGGGCGGTTACAAGCGTAACCAGTCCCATCACCGCCACATCCTGACCAAGAAGAGCAGCAAGCGTAAGCGCCAGCTCTGCAAGTCGGATATGGTGCACGACGCCGACGTGGCCGCCGTGCGTCAGATGCTGCCGTACAGCTGAGGGAGGAAGCACCATGTCGCGCGTAAAACGTGGAGTGACCGCCCGGGCCCGGCACAAGAAGGTGATGGACAAGGCCAAGGGCTATTACGGTGCCCGCAGCCGGGTCTACCGGGTCGCCAAGCAGGCCGTCATCAAGGCCGGCCAGTACGCCTACCGGGACCGCCGTCAGCGCAAGCGCCAGTTCCGCGCCCTGTGGATCGCCCGCATCAATGCCGGCGCCCGGGAGAACGGCCTGTCCTACAGCCGGCTGATCAGCGGGCTGAGAAAGGCCAACGTGGAGATCGACCGCAAGGTACTGGCGGATCTGGCCGTGTTCGACAAGCCGGCTTTCGCCCAGCTTGCCGAGCAGGCCAAGGCCAATCTGGGCGGTTGAACCCAGG
>DATFLG010000246.1:0-8519 GCA_035267985.1 Gammaproteobacteria bacterium
GCGCCCACACACCCTGGCGTTTCCCCGGTGTCCATACCGCCGCGTCGGGGGCCGCCCCCGGCGGCACGGACAGCGCCGACGCCGGGGCGGCGGATCAACAGGGGGGCACCGCCACCGGCTCCTCCCCGGCTGCAGCCGCCCAGACCGATACCCGGCCCGACGCCCCCCAGGCCCGGGCAAACCCTGGCGCCGCCGAGGCCGACCAGACCCAATCGACGCCCGTCGAAGCCGCCAAAGCCGCTCATCCAGCCGGCCAGGCCGGCCGGAGCGCGGCCGCTTCGGCCGCACCGGCCCCGCCCGCGGACCTGTGGACCCGGCTGCGGGGCGGCTTCGGCATCCACGCCCGGGACCACAAACGCATCGATCAGTAGGTGCGCTGGTACGCCCGCCACCCGCGGTATCTGGACCGGGTCTTCCAGCGGGCGCGCCCCTACCTGCACTGGATCGTCGAGCAGGTGGAAAAACGCCACATGCCCACCGAGATCGCGCTGCTGCCGGTGGTGGAGAGTGCCTTCCGGCCTTTTGCCTACTCCCACGGGCGCGCCGCCGGACTGTGGCAGTTCATTCCGGCCACGGGGCGGCGCTTCGGCCTGAAGCAGGACTGGTGGTACGACGGACGCCGGGATGTGATCGATTCCACCGAGGCGGCCCTGGACTACCTCAAGCAGCTCTACAGCGACTGCGGCAATGACTGGCTGCTGGCCCTGGCGGCCTACAACTCCGGGGAAGGGACCGTGCTCAGCGCCATGCGCTACAACAAGCGCCGCGGACGGCCCACCGACTTCTGGCACCTGAGGCTGCCCCGGGAGACCCAGGCCTATGTGCCCAAGCTGCTGGCCCTGCGCAGGGTGGTGGAGAACCCGGAGAAGTTCGGCATCACCCTCAAGCCCATCAAGGACACGCCCCACCTGACGGAAGTGGACACCGGGGGTCAGATCGACCTGGCCCTGGCGGCCAAGCTGGCCAAGCTGCCCCTGAAGCAGATCTATCACCTCAACCCGGGCTTCAACCGCTGGGCAACCGACCCGAAGGGGCCCCATCGGCTGGTGCTGCCGGTGCACGCCGCCAAGCGCTTCGAAAAGGGCCTGGACGACCTGCCCAAGCATGCGCGGGTGCGCTGGGCCCGTCACCGCGTCCACCGGGGCCAGACCCTCAGCGGCATCGCAGCCCGCTACCACACCACAGTGGCGCTGCTGAAACGGGTGAACAAGCTGCGCGGTACCACCATCCGGGCTGGGCACTACCTGGTGATCCCGGTGGCCCGGCGCAAGCTCAACGCCTACGCTCTGAGCGAGTCCCAGCGCCGCCGCCGCGCCCAGTCCCGCCGCCACGGGCGGGTCAAGGTGCGCTACACGGTGCACCCGGGGGACACCCTCTGGGACATCGCCCGCCACTACCGGGTGAAGACCCGCCGGCTGGCCGCCTGGAACGGGATGGCGCCCCGGGACTACCTGCACGTGGGGCAGAAGCTGGTGGTGTGGCTGCCGGTGAGCGGCCATGCCCGCCACTCCCGGGGCGGCCCGCCCATGGCGGTGGTGCAGCCGGTGCACTACACCGTGCGCCGGGGCGACAACCTCTCAGCCATTTCCCAGCGCTTTCGGGTGACGGTGCCCCAGCTGCGCCGCTGGAACAATCTGCCCAAGCACCGCTACCTGCAGCCGGGCCAGAAGCTCAAGCTGTACGTGGACGTCACCCACCAGGCCGACAACAGCTGAGGGGACGGCCCCCGCCTCAGCCGGTCTTGTACGCCGCCTGGGCCGCGGCCACGCCCCGACCGGTTTCGATGGGCGCGCCCATATCGCTCAGGACCGCGTCCAGGGCCCCCAGACACAGCAGCACGTTGCGCTGGCTGCTGGCGTAGCCCATCAGCCCGACCCGCCAGATCTTGCCGGCCATGGCGCCCAGGCCGGCGCCGATCTCCAGGCTGTACTGTTCCAGCAGCCGGCGGCGCACCTCGGCCTCGTCCACGCCTTCGGGCACGCTCACGGCATTGAGCTGGGGCAGGCGTTCGGCCTCGGGCACCACGAAGCTCAGGCCCATGGCCTCAAACCCCGCGCGCAGGGCCTCGTGGTTGCGCCGGTGGCGCGCCCAGGCGTTCTCGATCCCCTCCTCCCTGAGCATCACCAGGGCCTCGTGGAGGGCGTAGAGGGTGTTGACGGGCGCGGTGTGGTGGTAGGCGCGCTTGCCGCCCCCGCCCCAGTAGCCCAGCACCAGGCTCAGGTCCAGGAACCAGCTCTGCACCTTGCTCTTGCGGTTCTTGACCACCTCCATGGCCCGCTCGCCGAAGGTGACCGGCGACAGGCCGGGCACGCAGGACAGGCATTTCTGGGTGCCGGAATACACGGCATCCACATCCCAGTCGTCCACCTGCACCGGGGTGCCCCCCAGGGAGGTCACGCAGTCCACAATGGTCAGGCAGTCGTGGCGGCGGGCGATACCCGCCAGCGTCTTGGCGTCGGACTGGGCGCCGGTGGAAGTTTCGGCATGCACGAAAGCCAGCACCTTGGCGTCGGGATTGGCCTTGAGGGCGTCCTCCACCTTGTTCGGGTCCACGGCCCGGCCCCACTCGTCCTCCACCATCACCGGGACGCCGCCGCAGCGCTCCACGTTCTCCTTCATGCGCCCGCCGAACACCCCGTTCTGGCACACCACCACCTTGTCGCCGGGCTCCACCAGATTCACGAAGCAGGTTTCCATCCCCGCCGAACCGGGCGCGGACACGGGCATGGTCAGGCTGTTGGAGGTCTGGAAGGCGTAGCGCAGCAGCTCCTTGAGCTCGTCCATCATGGCCACGAAGACCGGGTCCAGGTGGCCCACGGTAGGCCGGGACATGGCTTCGAGCACACGGGGATTGACGTCGGAGGGCCCGGGACCCATCAGGGTGCGGACCGGGGGATGGAAGGACTGGCTGCTCATGGGAATCCTCTTCTGGAAAAGGGTTTCGTCCTGTCAGGGCGCGAAAAAACCTAATTTTATCACGCCCTTCCGGCACATTAACAACAAAAAATCAACGGTTTGGCGGATCCCCGTAGAGAAAGCAGCGCACCTGGCGCCCGTCCTGGGCGGTGGTACCCGGATAGCGCTCCCGGCACACGGGCATCGCCTCCGGGCAACGGGGATGGAAGTGGCAACCCCGGGGCGGCGCCGCCGGCGAGGGCAGGTCCCCCTGCAGGCGGATCACCTGCCGGCCACTGTCGGCCTCGATGGTGGGCACCGCTGACAGCAGCGCCCGGGTATAGGGGTGCAGGGGACGGTCCAGGACCGCCTGCACGGGGCCGTGCTCCACGATGCGCCCCAGGTACATGACCGCCACCTCGTCGGCCAGGTACCCCACCACCGACAGGTCGTGACTGATGAACAGGTAGGCCAGCTCCAGCTCGTCCTGGAGCCGGCGCAGCAGGTTCAGGATCTGGGCCTGGACCGACACGTCCAGGGCGCTGGTGGGCTCGTCGCACACCAGCAGCCTGGGGTTCACCGCCAGGGCCCGGGCCACGCAGATACGCTGGCGCTGCCCCCCGGAGAACTCGTGGGGATAGCGGCTGCGGTGTTCGGGTGCCAGGCCCACCTGCTCCAGCAGGGATTCCACGCGCTGACGGCGCTGCCCGGCGCCGCTCACCAGCCCCTGGGCCACCATGCCCTCCTCGATGATGTCGCCCACCCGCATGCGCGGGTTCATGGAGGAAAAGGGGTCCTGGAAGATGATCTGAAAATCCCGCCGCCGCCGGCGCAGGGCCCGGCCCCGCAGCCGGGCCAGATCGGTGCCCTCGAAGCGCACCCGGCCCGCCGTCGGGCGCAGCAGCTGGATGATGGCCTTGCCCACGGTGGTCTTCCCGCACCCCGACTCCCCCACCAGGGCGACGGTGCGCCCGCGGCCGATGTCCAGGGACACGCCGTCCACGGCGAACACATGGCCGACGGTGCGCTTGAACACGCCCCTCTGGATGGGAAAGTGAACCTTCAGGTCCTCCACCTCCAGCAGAGTGCCGGTCCCGGCGCGGCGCCGTCCGCCGGCGCTCGCGCCCTGGTCGGACGGCGCCTCGGCGGGAGCCTCCGGCGCCCGGGCCGCGAGCTGGGAATCGGCCAGGTGGCAGCGCACGCCCTGCCCGGTGCGGCTGCCGATCCAGCGGGGCTCCACCGCCTCGCAGGTGTCCCAGGCGCGATGGCACCGGGGCGCGAAACGGCAACCGGTGAACGCCCGGTTCAGGGCCGGCACGTTGCCGGCGATGGCCCGCAGCGGCTGGTCGCGCTTGCTCATGTCCGGCAGGGACGCGAACAGCTTCTGGCTGTAGGGATGGCGCGGCGCGCTGAAGAACTGGTCCCGGTCGGCCACCTCCACCAGCTGGCCGGCGTACATCACCGCCACCCGCTGGGCCACCTGGGCCACCACCCCCAGGTCGTGGGTGATCAGCAGCACCGCCATCCCCATGTCCTGCTGCAGGCCCCGGATCAGCTCCAGCACCTCGGCCTGTATGGTCACATCCAGGGCGGTGGTGGGCTCGTCGGCGATCAGCAGGTCCGGCTCGCCCGCCAAAGCGATGGCGATCATCACCCGCTGCTTCATGCCTCCGGAGAGCTGATGGGGATACTCGCCGTAGCGCATGGGCGGGTCGGGGATACCCACCGCCTCCAGCAGCTCCAGGACCCGGCGGCGGGCGGCGGCCCCCTTCAGACCCTTGTGCTCGCGCACCGCCTCGTCGATCTGGCGCCCGACGGTGAGCACCGGATTCAGGGAGGTCATGGGCTCCTGGAAGATCATGGCAATGCGCCCGCCCCGCACCCGGCGCATCTGCACCTCCGGCAGGTCCAGCAGGTCCTGCCCGTCCAGCTCGACGCGCCCGCCGGCGATGCGCCCGTTGGGCTCGGGCAGCAGGCGCATGATGGACAGGGCGGTCATGGATTTGCCGCAGCCGGACTCGCCCAGCAGAGCGAAGGTCTCGCCCCGGCGCATCTCGAAGCTCACCCCGTCCACGGCCCGCACGGGGTGGGCGGGGTTCCCCAGGTGGGTGCGCAGGTCTTCGATGCGCAGCAGCGTGCCGCCTTCGGGCCGGCTCTGCACCGCATTCACTGCACCGCTCTTCAGGTTTCCCATTTGGTCCCTCGTGAGCCTCCGGGGCTCCTCAGCGCTCGTGCAGGTGCGGATCGAAGGCGTCGCGCACGGCATCCGAAAACAGGTTCGCCGCCAGCACCAGCCCCACCATGAAGACGAAGGCGGCCAGCAGGGACCACCAGACCATGGGGTCCCGGGCCATCTCCAGGCGCGCCCGGTTGATCATGTTCCCCCAGCTGTTCATGGTGGGATCCACCCCGACCCCCACGTAGGAAAGCACCGCCTCGGCCAGCACCAGCCCGCTGAAATCCAGCACCACCGAGATCAGCACGATGTGCATGACGTTGGGCACGATGTGGCGGACCATGATGGGAAAGTCGCCCACCCCGAAGGCGCGGGCGGCCTGGACGTAGTCGCTTTCGGCGAGCTTGAGCGCCTCGCCCCGCAGCAGCCGGCACAGGCCCGTCCAGTTGGTCACCCCCAGTATCATGCACAGGCCCAGCAGGCGCAGGTCGGCCCGCTGGGCGTTGGTGTCGAACAGGTCCGGATGGTTGGCGATGTACACTTGGAGCATGAGCACCGCCGCCGCGATCAGCAGCACCCCCGGGATGGAGTTCAAGGTGGTGTACACGTACTGGATCACGTCGTCCACCCAGCCCCGGAAGTACCCGGCCATGATGCCCAGCATGATGGCGAAGGGCAGCATCACCAGGGTGGTCAGGGTCCCGATCACCAGTCCGGTGCGGATGCTCTTGAGGGTCTGGTAGTAGACATCCTCGCCCACCTTGTCGGTGCCGAAGATATGATACCAGGGGGCCAGGTTCACGCTCACCGTGATCAGCACCAGCACCGCCGCCGCCGTGAGCAGGGCCACCCGCCAGGGCACCTCGGTGCGTCCTCCCAGCACCTCCCCCGCCGCCTGCCGAAAGCCGGTGCCGCCACGCCAACCCCGCCAGGCGCAGACCCCGGCACCCAGCAGGACCGCCAGCACCAGACCTTCGCCCACGCCCCAGGCCGTGCGCCGCAGGATGTCGGGAATGCGCTGGGTGGCCGGGTCGCTGAGCTGGCGTCCTCCGTACTCCAGCCGCGGGTACTTGCGGATATCCTTGCCGCCGGGACCGGACACCGTCTCCTTGACGTAGCTGTAGGCCGCAAACGGCGCCGAGTAGGTGCGCTCCTCGGCGGTGCGCAGGGGCGCGAGCACCACGTCCAGCAGGCTGAGGATCTGGCTTGAATAATGGGTCTGCTGCTCGCCGGGGGTGTGGGGCAGGGCCGGGCGGAAATGCACCGAGTCCAGCAGACCCACCGCCACATAGGCCACCAGCACCACCAGGGAGGCCACCGCCAGGCGGTTGCGGATCACATGTCCCCAGCGCTCGCGCAGCTGCTCGCGGCGCGAGACGTAGAAGCCGAATGCCACCAGGGCGGCGATCAGCAGATACACCAGGGCGTCGGTCCACAGCACCACGGGCTTGAACATCATGGCGCCGCCCCGCCGCCGCTACGGTTGTGCTGCGAGCGTCCCATCATGTCAGGAAAGCCGTATCCTGGGATCCACCAGGGTGTAGGAAATGTCCGTGAGGATCAGCCCGATGATGTAGAGCACCGAACCCAGGAACACCATGGCCCGGACGATGGAGAAATCCTGGCGGTGAATCGCGTCAATGGTATAGCTGCCCAGCCCCGGGATGCCGAAGAACGATTCCAGGATCAGGCTGCCCATGAACAGCAGAGGCAGGATCACCACGGCGCCGGTGAGTATGGGCACCATGCCGTTTTTCAGCACGTGCCGGAACATCACCAGGCGCTCGGGCAGACCCTTGGCCCGGGCGGTGCGCACGAAGTCCTTGCCCATCTCCTCCAGGAACAGGGTGCGGTACCAGCGGGTCTGGGCTCCCAACCCGCCGAGCACACCGATGGCCACCGGCAGGGCCACGAATTTGAACGCATGCAGACCGGTGTCATAGCCGGAGATGGGCACCAGGCGCAGCACCTTGCCCACCAGGTACTGGCCGGCGATGACGTAGAACAGGGCCGAGATGGACATCAGCACCACGCACAGCACCACCCCCGAAAGGTCCAGGTACGTTCGTCGGAAGAAGGTCAGCAGCAGCGCGAAGCTGACATAGACGAACAGGCCGATCACGAAGCTGGGCACGGCGATGGCCAGGCTGGGCCACATGCGCTGGCGGATGTCGTAGCCGATGTCCCGGCCGCTGTCGGAGCGCCCGAAGCGGAATGCGAAAAGGCTGGCCGATTTCTGGAAGAAGATGGTCTGGGTGATCCTGTCCAGGCCCTGGGCCTTGGCGTTGTACAGCAGCGGCTTGTCATAGCCGTGCTGCGCCTTCCACAGCTCGATGGCCTGGGGCGTGACCCGGCGCATGCCCAGGTGCATGCGGGCCATGTCGTCCGGGGAATTGACCACGAAGAACAGCACGAAGGTCAGCAGATTGACCCCGATCAGGATCGGTATGGCATACAGCACCCGGCGGACAATGTAGGCAAACATGGGCTGCTCCGATGGATCCGCGGCCGCGGCTCAGTTGTCACCCGGCCGGGCCGACGCCCGGGCCCGGCGCCGGTGACTGTACACTGCCGGCGCGGCACCGACCACGAGCAGCCCGGCGAACGCCACCAGGGGCCACCATACCGGCCGATTCCAGCGCCTGCGCTCGCGGGTCCGGCGCGCCACGTCGATGCGCCGGTACTTGATGGCGTTGTTGGCCATCAGGTTGGGCTTCACGTTGTGGTACCAGTCGTGGTACAGGCTCACCACCTTGGGATAGTAGCCCCATACCCAGGGCGCGTCCCGCCAGAGGATCTTCATCATCCGGTGGATGATCTTCCGGCGCGCCGGGCCGTTGTCCATGTTCTTCATCTTCTCGAACAGGGCATTGAATTTCGGATTGTCGTAATTGGCCGCGTTCTCGCCGTGATGCTTGACCTTTCCGTTGGGCCCGTAGAGCAGGAACATGAAGTTCTCGGGATCCGGATAGTCGGCGTTCCAGCCCCACATGAAAAGCTGCTCGGTGCCCTTCTGCATCTTGTCCTGGAACCGGTTGTAGTCGGTGTCGCGTATATCGAGCTCCAGGTCGATCCTGGCGAACTGTTTGCGCAGCCAGTCGAACTGGGCCTTGGCGTCGGGGCTGCCGCCCGAGGGCGTGTCCAGGTGCAGCAGCAGGGGTTTGCCGGTCCTGGCATCGCGCCCGTCGGGATAGCCTGCCTCGGCGAGCAGGCGCTTGGCGGCGGCGATGGGCTTGCGCTTCGCACCCTGGACCGTCCAGTTGTACACGTAGGGGTCCATGCCTGCCCTGCCCTGCTGGTGCCCGAAGATGCCGGGGGGGATCGGCCCCTGGGCAGGCACGCCCTGGTCGTTGAGAAAGATGGAGATGTATTCCTCGTAGTTCAGGGCAATGGAGATGGCCTGGCGCAGCTTGCGGGCACGCTCCGTGTCGCCCCCCACCACCGGATC
>DATFLG010000247.1:0-5297 GCA_035267985.1 Gammaproteobacteria bacterium
GAACTGGTTCCGGGCCACCAAGAACCATATCCATCACCGGCTGATGGGGATCGGTTTCGACCACCATGGGGCCGTGGTCATTATCTACACCATCCAGACCTTTTTTGTGATCAGCGCGGCCGTCCTGCGCTACCAGTCGGATGCCGTGGTTCTGGCTGTCTACCTTGGCGTGTGCTTCCTGGTGTTCACTCTGCTCACGCTGGCCGAGCGGCAGCGTTGGCGCCTGGATGCCCGCAGCCGCCTGGGCCGCATGGATCGGATCGTCGAGCGCATCAAAGCCAACGCGTATTTCGTGCGCGGCCCTGTGCTGCTGGTGGGAGCGCTGGTCCCCGCCTACCTTCTGGGAGCCAGCCTACTGGTCAGAACGGTGCCGCCCGATTTCGGGGTGGTGGCCGCAGTTCTCGCCATTGTGCTGGGTGGCTCGCTGCTGCTGGGGCAGCGCCCGGGCGCCGTGCAGAACCGTCTGGTGGTGTACGTGGCCGTCGCTTTTGTGGTCTACCTGGCCGGCAGATATCCGTTAATCCCGCCGGGAGCCTTGGAGGTCGCCGACACGGTGTTCTTCGTGGTCGTGGGGGTTGCCCTGGCCCTGGCCATTCGTTACCACACGGAAGAAGTCTTCCGTGTGACGCCCATGGACTACCTGGTCATTCTGGCGGTGCTGTTCGTGGGAGCCACAGCGCGCGGGAGCGCCGAGGGTAGCGCTATCACGGCCATGCTCATCAAGACCATCATCATGTTCTATGCGGCCGAATGGCTAATCAGTCGGCTGCGGGCGCGCTGGAACTGGCTGTTCATGGGAACCATGGGAGCTCTGCTGCTTCTTGGGCTACGGGCGCTTGTATAGCAGGGGCGTCTGTCCGCGAAGGTCGGCTCGCGGGCCTTGTTGGAAGTGACTGATGCTCGCCTTGCAGCTGCCGGGCAATGAAGCTTGTTGATTAAACCTTTTTAGGCCAGCGATGGCTGGAGGCTTGGAATGAGACGTTCTACGACAGTGCAGAAATGGATTATTGTTGTTCTATGCGGCCTGATCGTTATCGGCTGCGGCGGCGCCCAGGAACGCAAGGCCAAGCACCTTGCGCGCGGCAAGGCGTATCTGGAGCAGCAGAACTACGACAAGGCGCGCGTGGAATTCAAGAACGTGCTGCAGATCGATCCCAAGGACGCTCAGGGCTACTACTACCTGGGCCGGACCGAGGAAGCAAAGCAGAATTGGAGGCAGGCGTTCGGTGACTACCGCAAGGCCGTCGATCTGGATCCAGGCTACCTTGAGGCCAGAAACCGCCTTGGACGGTTCTTCGTGCTGGCGAAGAAGCTGGATGAAGCCGAGAAACAGGCGGACGCCATCCTGAAGCTCGATCCTGACAATGCAAAAGCCAAGACCTTGAAGGGCGTTGTGTACTTACGTCGCCATAAATCTAAAGAGGCGGCCGCTATTCTTGATCAAGTCTTGGAGAAGGAGCCCGGCGAAGTGGACGCCGCGCTCACGCTGTCAGCTCTCTACAATAGCAAGAAGCAGTTTGCCAAGGCGGAAGCGGTTTTGGAGAAGGGCGTTGAAGCCAAACCCGACGCCGTAATCCTGCAATTGAAGCTGGCCCAAACCTACTCGGCTGCGGGAAATGACGAAAAATGCGAAAAGCTGTTGCGAGGGGTTGTTCAGGCGCATCCGGACAATCTCGGTTATCGTAAAACCCTTGCCAGCTTTTACAGTCACGCGGGTCTGAAGGACAAAGCCGAACAGACGTTACGGACGGCGATCAAGCAGGATCCGACCGACGCCGAGCGCTATTTGCTTCTTGCACAGTTCATGATGTCCAGCTATGGGCCAGATAAGGCACTGGCCGAACTCAAAACCGCAGTTGCCGCCCAACCCGGCCTGATGAAGCTGCGCTTTGCCCTGGCGAAACTCTACGAGAAGACCAACCAGGACAACGAGGCCGCCGAAGTCTACCAGAAGGTCGTCGAGAAGCAGGGCCTGGAGCCGGATGGCCTCGAGGCCCGCGATAAGCTGGCGCAGCTTCGCCTGAAGCAGGGCAAAAATGATCAGGCGAAGAAGCTCATCACGGAGGTGCTGAACGAGAACCCCAAGGACAACGACGCTCTCCTGGTAAAGGCCCGGATGGCGCTGACGGCCAAAGACTACGACGCCGCGGTGACGGATCTGCGCGCCATCCTCAAGGATCAGCCTGACGATGTTCAGGTGCTGACGCTGCTGGCACAAGCGCATCTGGCCAACGGGGACCCGGGCCTGGCCAAGGACGCCCTGGAACGTGCCGTGGCCGCTCACCCCAAGGATACAAACGCGCGCCTGCGTCTGGCCCGGCTGCTGCTGCAACAGAAACAGACCGACCGTGCCGAGAAGCAGGTGGACGCGGTGCTCAAGGTGCATCCCAAAAACGTGCAGGCCCTGGTGGCCAAGTCCGATATCCAGGCCGCGCGGAACGACGCCGACGGGGTAAAGAAGACCCTGGAGACCCTTCAGGAGGTGGCGCCCAAGAATCCCGAAGGCTATCTGCGCATGGGCCGGTTGTATCGGACCCAGGGCAAGAAGAAGGAGGCCCTGGCTCAGTTCGAGCAGGCTTTCAAGCGCGCGCCCGACTCTGCGCAGGCCCTCGCCGAATTGGTCGGCGCGGAGTTGAGCCTGGGTAAGAAGCAGGAGGCCGAGTCCCGGGTCAAGAAGGCGGTGGGCGACCATCCGAAATCGGCCCGCGCCCGGGAGCTGCTGGGGGAGGTCTATCGGGCCCTGGGCAAGTCGGATGAGGCTGCCGAGGCATTCACCAAAGCCAGCGAGCTCGCTCCCAAATGGCGCACGCCCTACGCCAATCTTGCGCGGACGCATCTGGCCGCGGGTCAGACCGACAAGGCTGTCGAAGCCTACCAGCAGGGCCTGAAGGCGCTGCCGGAGGATCCTCAGCTGATGCTGGGCCTGGCCGGCGCCCACGAGCGCCAGGGGAACTACTCGGCAGCGGCGGATGTGTATGAGAAGCTGCTGGCCAGGCACCCGAAAAGCCTGCTGGCCGCCAACAACCTGGCCTCCCTGCTGGCCGATCATCACGCAGATGACCCCGCCAGCCTCAAGAAGGCGGAGAAGCTGGCCGCCGGGTTCGCCGACTCGAAGCAGCCGGCGTTTCTCGATACCTATGGCTGGGTCCAGTACCGGCTGGGTCACTGGGACAGCGCGGTCAAGGCTCTGGAGCATGTGGTGAACCAGGCGCCCAAGGTGCCGGTGTTCCAGTACCACCTGGGAATGGCCTACTACCATCAGGGCAACAAGACGGCGGCCAGGGCCCATCTCAGCAAGGCCCTGGAGAAGGGAGCGAAGGCCCCGTGGGCCGGCGAAGCCCGCCAGGCCCTGAAACAGGCCGGCTGAAGGTGGCGGCGCGCCGGAGGGTTCTCGGGCATGAATGCGCCTGTTAATGCCGTACAATCAATGGATTGCGAACCCGCGCCCGGCAGCCGCCGGACCCGCTGGAAGCCGTCCGACGGGATGGGCTATAGTGGCGATTCGAAAACAACCACGCCACGGACGGCAGTGAGGGGCGACCGCCCGGGAGGCTGTTGAGTGGCGGCGTTCGTGGCGCGCCGGACCCGGTGGCGGGCAATGGCCTGCCATTGCGGGATTCAGGGCCCTTTCAGGCCCGGCTTTCCCTGGGAAGCCCGCGCCGCTCTGCAACCGGCCCCCGACGGCCCGCCCGTCGCCGGGCGGGCCGGGCTTTCCGCTCAACGAGACCATCGGGGCGACGGCTCCCTCCGCAGTGGAACCATCCGGTGCAGCGCCGGCAGGGCGACGATGCCTCCGGCGCTGTCCGTAGCCCGGGTGGTGAGAGCCCGTTTGGAGGGGTGGGGATGAATGTTGGCGTCATCGGTTACGCAGTAGGCGCGTCGTTCTTTCTCGTGCTGTCCCTTCTGTTGCTGACCGGCCGTCACGGCCGCCCGCAGAAGGTGCTGCTGCTGTTCGCCGCTGTGGCCAGTCTGGTCTGGGCGGCCACCGCCGCCTATGGCGCCCATCACGCGGGCGCCGTGTTCCCCGCCTACCTGCTGGAGCTGGTCCGGGATTTCGCCTGGCTGGCGTTCCTGCTGCGCATCCTGGCCGGCGCCTTCCATGACGCCCGGAAGGAGGCGGCGCGCTTTCGCCGGGTCGCAGGGGTGGTCGGAGCCTTCACCCTGCTGATGGTCTCTCTGTTGACCTACCGGTTCTACGCCGGCCGACCGCTGATCTCGGTGGGCGGGATCGACGTCCTCATCGCCGGCTATCTGGTCATGGCCATTGCGGGGCTGGCCCTGGTGGAGCAGCTGATCCGCAACACCCGGCCCGATGCCCGCCGGGCCATCAAGTATCTGTGCTACGGGGTGGGCGGCCTGTTTGCCTACGACTTCTACATGTACGCCAACGCCCTGCTGTTCCAGCGCATCGACCCCGCCCTCTGGGCCGCCCGGGGCTACATCAATGCCATGGTGGTGCCGGTGATCGGCATCGCCGTGGCCCGGGATCCGAAGTGGTCCCTGGACATCTTCGTGTCCCGGCGCATCGTGTTCCATACCGCCGCGGTGCTGGGGGCGGGCATCTACCTGCTGGCCATGGGGGTGGGCGGCTATTACGTGCGGGTGTACGGGGGAACCTGGGGCGGCGTCGCCCAGACCATCTTCCTGTTCGGCGCCGCCATCCTGCTGCTGATCCTGCTGTTTTCCGGGCAGCTGCGCGCCAATCTGCGGGTGTTCATCAGCAAGCATTTCTTCCATTACAAGTACGATTACCGGGACGAGTGGCTGCGTTTCATCCGCACCCTGTCCACCAGCGATCCCAACGTGGATCTGCGTGAGCGGGCCATCCGCGCCATCGCCGAAATCGTCGACAGCCCCGGCGGCATCCTGTGGCTGCGCCGGGACCACGGCCATTTCGAGCCGGTGGCCCGCTGGAACATGGACCAGCGCCTGCCGCCCTACGAGCCGGGCAACAGCCCCCTGGTGCGTTTCCTCGACAGCCAGGAGTGGGTCATCAACACCAACGAGTACGACCGCGAGCCCGAGCTCTACGACGGATTGAGCCTGCCGCACTGGCTGCGCACCATGGACGATGCGTGGCTGGTGGCGCCCCTGATCCTCCACGAGCGCCTGCTGGGCTTTGTGGTGGTGGCCCGCTCGCCGGTGCGTGACCACTTCAACTGGGAGGACTGCGATCTGCTCAAGACCGCCGGTCGCCAGGCGGCCAGCCATCTGGCCCAGCTCGACGCCTCCCAGGCCCTGGCCGAGGCGCGCCAGTTCGAGGTCTGCAACCAGCTCAGCGCCTATGTGATGCACGA
>DATFLG010000248.1:0-6371 GCA_035267985.1 Gammaproteobacteria bacterium
ACAGCCTGGCGGCGGCCATCGGCGAGGAGCGCGGCACCATCGAGGATGTCCTGGAGCCGTTTCTCATCCAGCAGGGCTTCATGATGCGCACGGCCCGCGGACGGGTGGCCACCCGCCACGCCTACCTGCACTTCGGATTCAACCCGCCGCCCCGGGAGGCCGACGGGGAGAATCTGTCATTGCTGGATCCGCCGTCCCCCTAGCAGGCCGTTGAAAACAGCCTGCCCAGCGCCGCAGGGATGCGCCGCTCCATTGCTCCGGCACGCAGGTGCCTGAGTCGCGGCGAAGTGAGCTGAAACGGGGCCAGGGATGGCTTTTCTCAACATCCTGCCGGAGAGCCTCCGCCCTGGTCGATCAAGCGGGGATCCCAGGGCGCAACGGGGCGGGGAAGCGCGGTTTACAGAAGGTCAATGAGCGTTCCGGGCGCCTTTGCAATGCCGGGAACGCCGCTTCAGCAGCCTGTCCAGAGGCGACCTGAGGGGGGCGCGAACAGAGCGGTACCCTCGGGCTGCGCCCCCCTGGATTCAATCACTTATCCCATGAAGACCCTGAGGCCGCAGGCCCCCGGCGACGTCGGCCTGCTGCGGCGGGTGGCGTAAAAATAGGGTATCGTGTCACCCACCGTGTAAGGAAGCGGCAGACACCCGTGGCCAGGAATCTCGCACGCCCCAAGTCGATACTGCGATTGACGCTGGTGGGTTTTTCCCTGGTGGCGGTGCCACTGATCCTCGCCCTGGTCAATGCGGCGGTGTCGGTGGACCGGCTCGCCAACCAGGGCCAGCAGGCCGTGTTTCAGGCCGTGAAGGAAACCCGGGACAGCCGTGCCCTGGTGGAAGATCTCATCGCCATGGAGCGCAACGCCCGCCAGTATCAGGTCCTGGGTGACCACAGCCTGTTGCAGGCTTACCTGGACAAGCACCAGGACTTCCAGGAGACTGCCGGTCGGCTGGCGGCCCTGCCTCTGGAGTCCACTCAGAGCAAGCTGCTGGACAAACTCACACGCAATGAGGGGCTGATATTCAAGGTGCTCAAGGACGGGGACCGCAAGGGCGCCACGGTGAAAGGCGCGCTGAACCAGTTCAGTACCCTCTCGGCCACTGCCCGCAACATCCTGTCCGAAAACAGCCGCCTGATAGACCGGGAAGTCCAGCGCATGCAGGACCGTGCCCAGTGGACCCAGCGCACCCTTGCCTGGCAGGCGGTCGCCATGGTGCCGGCGGCCATCCTGTTGACCATTTTCTTCACGGTCCTGATCATGCGCCCCATCAGGCAGATGGACCGCGCCATACGGCGCCTGGGCGATGGCCATTTCGAGCGCCCCGTTTCGGTCAGCGGCCCGGCGGACCTGGAACAGCTGGGCGAGCGCCTGGACTGGCTGCGCCAGCAGCTGCTCCAGCTCGAGGAGCAGAAGGGGAAATTTCTGCGGCATATATCGCATGAGCTCAAGACGCCTTTGACTACACTGCGCGAAGGCAGCGAGCTGCTTCGCGAGCAGGTGATCGGAGAGCTCAATGCCGAGCAGCAGGAAGTCGCCGCCCTGCTGGGCGACAACGCCCTGCGGCTGCAGCGGCTGATCGAGGACCTGCTGGATTTCAGCATGGCCACAGGCCGTGCCTTTGCCCTTCAGGCGCGCGAACTGCGCCTGGACGATCTGATCCGGGACGTGCTCCAGGGGCAGCGGGTGGCAATGCTGGGGCGCAGGATCGGCCTGCGCACCCGGCTCGATCCGGTGATCATCACGGCGGATGCCGGCAAGCTGCGCACGGTGGTGGACAACCTGCTGTCCAACGCGCTGAAGTACAGCCCTGAAGGCGGCGAACTGGAGATTGCGGTGACCTCGACTCAAAAGGGCTGGGTGGATCTGGAGGTGGCCGACCAGGGGCCGGGAATACCACCCGAGGAGCGCGCACGGGTGTTCGACGCGTTCTACCAGGGCGCCTCCCAGAGCGTCGGCCACGTCAAGGGCAGCGGGCTGGGCCTGTCCATCGCCCGTGAATTCGTTCAGGCTCATGGCGGCAGCATCGAGGTGTTGGACCACGGAGGCGGCGGAACCCGGGTGCGTGTGCGGCTGCCCGCCGTGGCACGCACGGAGCGCGCCGCATGAGGCTTCGCGCCCTGGGCCTGGCGGCGCTGCTGGTGGCGCTGCTGGCGGCGGGCTGCGGACCCTGGCATGCCCTGCATCGGCCCGTGCCGCCGGCCCAGCCCGGCAGTACCGACTGGCTGGCCGATCTGCAGCAGGTCCGGGATCTGGACCCGGGCGGGGGCACGACGGCGCTGCAACGGCGCGAAGCAGCGGTAAAGAGCGATCCGACGCCGCAGAATCACCTGCGCCTGGCGTTGCTGCTGGCGTTCGGCCCCTCCGGGGTGCGGGACGATGACAGGGCCCTGGCTCTGGCCCGCAGCGCCGCCGACGCGGCCACCACCCGCGGCACCTACACGCTGGCTCGCCACGTGGTGACGGTGGAGACTGAGCGTCTCAATGCCCGGGCCCAGCGCCGCCGGCTCGACAAGCGCCTCGACGCCGAGCGGGCACGGGCCCAGGAGCTGGCCCACAAGCTCGAAGCGTTGAAGTCGATCGAGGAAAATCTCAACCGACGTACCCAGGATACTGATACAGGACCTTCACCATGACACAGGCCAAGCACCGCGTATTGCTGGTGGACGACGACGCCGGTCTGCTACGGCTGCTCTCCATGCGCCTTTCAGCCGCCGGTTTCGAGCCGAAAACCGTTGAGAGCGGCGAGGAGGCCCTGGCGCAGCTGCCCCTGTTCCGCCCCCATGTGGTGGTGACCGACCTGCGCATGGACGGCATGGACGGGATGGGGCTGTTCTCGGCCATCCAGCAGCGCAGCCCGGCGCTGCCGGTGATCATGCTCACGGCCCATGGGACCATTCCCGAGGCGGTGGCCGCCACCAGCGAGGGTGTGTTCAGCTTTCTCACCAAGCCGTTCGATGCGCATCAGCTCCTGGAGCAGGTGCGCCGTGCAGTCAGCCTGGGAGGCGAGCAGCGGGAGGCCGTCGGCAGCGGGCAGTGGAGCGCGGATATTGTCACCCGCAGCCCTCTGATGGAGGACCTGCTGGGGCAGGCCCGGCTGGTGGCCGACAGCGACGCCAGTGTGTTCATCCATGGCGACAGCGGCACCGGCAAGGAGCTGCTCGCCCACGCTATCCATCGGGCGAGCCCGCGCTGCGACGGCCCCTTCGTGCCCGTGAACTGTACGGCCATTCCCGAGCCGCTGCTGGAATCGGAGCTGTTCGGCCATGCCAAGGGCGCCTTCACCGGCGCCGTGCGTGACCACAAGGGGCTGTTTCAGACCGCCAGCGGCGGCACCCTGTTCCTGGATGAGATCGGCGACATGCCCATTACCTTCCAGGCCAAGCTCCTGCGCGCTCTGCAGGAGCGGATCGTGCGTCCGGTGGGCGCCACGACCTCGGTCCCGGTGGACGTGCGCATCATTTCCGCCAGCCACCGGGACCTGGAAACCGCCATGGAGCAGGGGGACTTTCGTGAGGATCTCTACTACCGCCTGAATGTGGTCGCCCTGGAGGTGCCCGCTCTGGCCGAGCGCCGCGAGGATATTCCCCTGCTGGTGGCGCATTTTCTGGAGCGCCTCAGCCGGCCCGGACGCAAGCGTGTCAAGGGCTTTTCCGCCGATGCCATGGAGCTGCTGGTGGGGGCGCCGTGGCCGGGTAACGTCCGTCAGCTGTTCAACGTGGTCGAGCAGACCGTGGCTCTTACCACGACGCCGGTCATTCCGGCCACCCTCGTGCAGCGGGCCCTGCGCAACAAGGAAGGGGAGATCCTGCCTTTTGCCGAGGCGCGGGGCCGGTTCGAGCGGGAATATCTCACTCAGCTGCTGCAGATCACCGACGGTAACGTCAGCCAGGCGGCGCGCCTGGCCGGGCGCAATCGCACGGAGTTCTACAAGCTGCTGCGCCGCCACCACCTCAGTCCTGCGCTGTTCAAGGAGTCCCAGCCCTGAGTCCGATGTCGTCCCTGGGCAACAGGCGTTCCACCGTCAAATCAGCGGTTTTATGGCGCCGCACCGCCCCGGCGTCGTCGAACGACAACGGTCGGCGCCCCGGGGGCGCGCGTCGCAGATCCGAAGGGGTCGGCAAATGCGTTTAAATAACAGCAACGTAAGTAATCCGGCACGGTCATTGCTAGCGTCCGGCCAGAGCCGCAGTGGAGGTGGCACTGGCCACCCCGAAGCCGCTGACCGGTTTGTTCCCCCTCCCCCCGAGGGAACCAAAGCGTGGCCCCTGCGTAGCCACGCTTCTTTTTTTGCGCCCGGAGCGCGGGGGCGTGGCCCGGCGACTTGCCGGGGCGGCGCTGGATACGGGGCACGGGCGTGGGTAAGCTAGGCGGTGCCTGAAAAATCCGCGCTGCGCCTCTTGTCCCGAGGGTGGGCTCTGGGGCCCGACACGCCGGCGCAGCGGGGCGTGTTCCAGGTTCCAGCATAGTGCATCGCAAATACTGGCTCTTCCAGCGCTGCCCGGTCGGAGGCCCGGCGCGTCGCCCAGCACCCGGAGACATGTTTCCGTGAACGAGTTTCGGTGGCCGGTCCGTGTCTACTACGAGGACACCGACAGCGCAGGGGTGGTGTATTACGCAAACTATTTCAAGTTCATGGAGCGGGCGCGCACGGAATGGCTGCGCAGCCTGGGGTTCGAACAGGACGTGCTGGGCCGTAGCGAGGGTGTCGTATTTGCGGTACGCTCTGTACAGGTCGACTTCCTGGAGCCGGCCCGGTTCAACGATTCCCTGGTGGTAACGGCGCGCATTGCCGAAAGGCGCCGCGCCAGCCTGAAGTTCGAGCAATCCGTGTATCGATCCAGTCCCGCGGCGCCCCCTCTTTGCACGGGGACTGTGCGTATTGCCTGTATTGACGCGGCGACTCTGCGACCGCGAGCCATTCCAGAGCGTATTCTGAAGGAGATTGCCGATGTCGACTGATCTGTCGCTCGTGCACTTGATCATGGGCGCCAGTCCCGTCGTGCAGCTGGTCATGCTGCTGCTGCTGACCGTGTCCGTTATCTCCTGGACGATGATCTTCAACAAATCGTCCGATCTGAAGGCGGCCCGGTCCGAGGCTGGGGTGTTCGAACGCCGTTTCTGGTCGGGCACGGATCTGGGCGCCTTGTACAAGGAAGTCTCCGCGCACCGCGGACAGCCCCGGGGCCTGGCCAGCATTTTCGAGGCGGGCTTCAAGGAGTTTGCGCGCCTGCGCAAACAGGAGGGCGTCGGGCCCATCACCGTGGTGGAGGGTGCCCAGCGCAGTATGCGGGTGGCCCTGTCCCGGGAGATCGAGGCCCTGGAAACCCACCTGTCATTTCTCGCCACTGTCGGGTCCGTCAGCCCCTATGTGGGGCTGTTCGGGACCGTGTGGGGAATCATGAGCGCGTTCCGGGCGTTGGGCGATGTCCATCAGGCCACCCTCGGCATGGTGGCGCCGGGCATCGCCGAAGCGCTGGTGGCCACGGCCATGGGGCTGTTCGCCGCCATCCCCGCCGTGATCGGCTACAACCGCTACGCCAACGATGTCGAGCGGCTGATCACCCATTACGACAACTTTCTCGAGGAATTCGTGTCTATTCTCCAACGCCAGGCCCACGTGCCGGGGACGGAGCGGTGAGCCGCCCCCACCTCCCACGCCTCTGAGAGTCCGGTTATGCCACGCCAGCGTCTGCGTAAACGGCCCATGTCGGAGATCAACGTCGTGCCCTACATCGACGTGATGCTGGTCATGCTGGTGATCTTCATGATCACAGCGCCCCTGCTCACCCAGGGCGTGCAGGTGCAGCTGCCTCAGGCTTCCGCCAAACCGCTGCCGGCGGATCGTCAGGAGCCGCTGCTGGTTACGGTCAGTGCCGACGGCGACTACTACATGAACGTCGGCACCCACCCGAAGAAACCCGTGGACCCGGACACGCTCGTCCAGCGTGCCGCCGCCGTACTGCGCCAGCGTCCGGGTACCCAGGTCCTGGTCCGCGGCGACAAGCAGGTGAATTACGGGGCGGTAGTGACCGCAATGGCGCTGCTTCAGCGGGCCGGAGCCCCCAGCGTCGGCCTGGTGACCGAGAATTCCGGGGAGGCGCGCTGAGCGTCTCATGTGGAAGTTTCTGCGCGAACATCCTCGCTCGCTTTTTTATGCGCTGCTGGTGCATGTCGGGTTGTTCGGCCTGCTGGTGGTGGGTGTGGACTGGACCGCCAAGCCCAGCGCCTCGGGCAAACCGGACGTGGTGCAGGCGGTGGTGGTCGATGAGTCCAAGGTCAAGGACGAGATGGCGCAGCTCAAGAAGGCCCAGACGGCGAAGCAGCGCCAGGCCCAGGCGGAGCTGGAGAAGCTGAAGGCGCAGGCGAAGCAGGC
>DATFLG010000249.1:0-13616 GCA_035267985.1 Gammaproteobacteria bacterium
GGGCGCACTTGCGCAGCCGGTGCTGGTGAGTCCGGACGTCTTTGAGGGCATCCTTCATGTGCCCATTATGCCCGCAACCGGGCGCCCCGGCCGACCCGCGGCGGGTGGGTGTTTTCACCGGCAACGGGGTGCTGCCATGAACGGGCCCGCGGGCTACGCCGCGGGTCACAGCCCTGCGGCCTTCGCGAGCGGCCGGACCTGCGGCGCGACGCCGGGATCCGGACACGGGTGGGTGTGGGCGCCGGGCGCGATTCCATCCCCTGCCACCGCCCCCCGATCGCCGACCATCGGCCGGCGCCGGGCCGGCCCTGGGCTGAGCCTCCCGGCGGGCACGTTATAATTCAGTGAAAGGGGCGGCTGTGCCCCTGCGCGGCAGTGAGGCGCGACCATGGTGGACGGTCAGCTCGACAGGCATACGGGCACGGGTTCCCTGCTGTTGGTCCCCAACCGCTCCTGGTCATGGGACCGGAACCGGCGCTTTCTGGTGCTGACCAGCGCGCTGGTCATGGGCCTTCCCGGCACCCTGGCGCTGATGTTCGGCTGGTGGCCCATGCTGCCGGTGGCGGGACTGGAGCTGGCGGTGCTCTGGTGGGTGACCTATCGGCTCATGCTCCGGCTGCAATTCCGGGAAGTGGTGTCCCTTACGGACACCGAGGTGATCGTGCAGGCCGGCCGCCGGGGCCCGGAGCAGGAAGTGCATCTTCCCCGGGTCTGGACCCGTCTGGTGGTGCGCCCCGGTCCCAGCCACTGGTACCTCAAGCGCCTGTACCTGCGCTATGCCGGCCGGGAGACCGAGCTGGCCCGCTATCTCAATGCCGAGGACAAGGACCGCGTGGAACGGGAGCTGCGGCGCGCCCTGTAGCCGTCCGGCGCCGGGCGCCGCGGAGCCGCGAATCCCCAGAATCCGGCGGTGGTTTCGCCCTGGTACCGCCCGTAGACTGGTTGCAGTCGCCCCACCCAGGAGTCGCCCATGTTCCCCTACGGCCACGTCCCCCGGATGCCTACCGCGGAAGAGGCGCTGCCGGGCCGGGATGAACCCATGCCGGTGCCCGATGTTCACTTCGTCAACGGCCATCGCCTCACGCCGCCCTTCCCCGAGGGGCTGGAGCAGGCGGTGTTCGCCATGGGCTGCTTCTGGGGCGCCGAGCGCCTGTTCTGGCAGTTGCCGGGGGTGTACACCACAGCGGTGGGCTACGCGGGCGGCTACACTCCCAACCCCACCTACCGCGAGGTGTGCTCGGGCATGACCGGACACGCCGAAGCAGTGCTGGTGGTGTTCGATCCCCGACAGGTCCCCTACCGGCAGCTGCTCAAGGTGTTCTGGGAAGGCCACGATCCCACCCAGGGGATGCGCCAGGGCAACGACGTGGGCACCCAGTACCGGTCGGCCATCTACGCCTGCACCGCCGATCAGCTTGCCGCCGCCGAAGCGTCGCGAGCAGCCTACCAGCAGGCCCTGGCCGGGGCCGGTTGCCCCGCCATCACCACTGAAATCCGGGAGGCGCCCACCTTCTTCTATGGGGAGGACTATCACCAGCAGTACCTGGCCAAGAATCCGGGCGGCTATTGCGGCCTCGGGGGCTGCGCGGTGGCCTTTCCGGATCCGGCCGGCTGAGCCGGGGGCGGATCAGCGCCCCTTCAGCAGGTCCGGGAGCGTCCCCAACTCCCGCAACCGGTGGTCGGGCGGAGCCAGAGCGGCCGGCCAGGGTGCGTTGGTTCGGTTCACCCAGGCCGTGGCCATGCCCACGCGCCGCGCCGCCTCCACGTCCAGCTCCGGGTCGTCGCCCACGTGCAGGGCCTGAGCGGGCTCCACCCCGGTGCGCGCCAGGGCGTGGCGGAACAGGGCCGGGTCCGGCTTGGCGGCGCCCGTCTCGGCGGCGCTGAGCGTCAGGTGAAAGTGATCCGCCAGGGGCGTGTGCTCCACCTGGCAGTTGCCGTTGGTTACCGACACCAGCCAGTAGTCTTGCCTCAGGGCCCGAAGCACGGCCCCCACCTCCGGGTAGGGCGTGACCCGGTTGCGTGCCTGACGGAAGACGGCGGTGGCCTGGTCGGCCAGCCGGGCCGGGTAGCCGAACTGCGCCAGCAGCAGCGCCAGGGAGCGCAGGCGCACCGCGGTGAAATCGTGGGCCAGATGAGGGTGGGTGCGCATCACTTCCCGGCGGTGGGCCCGCAGGCTTTCCACGTCGTGGGCCTCGGCGAGCCGCGCCGCCCGGTGCCTGAGCCATTCGTGGTGGGCGATCTCGGCCTGGCGGATGACCGGCGCGCAGGGCCAGAGGGTATCGTCCAGATCCAGGGTGATGAGGCGGATGGGCTTCAGGGTTGCCATGGTGCCGGGCCGGAAGTGCTCCCTGTGGTTGCAGTATCGTGCCGGGCTTCCCGCGCAGGGGGCGCCGGATCCCCCTCATCATACCGTGGCGGCGCCCCTGGCGCCGGGCGCGCCACCGGCTGGGCTAGACTTGGTTCAGGCGACGGGGCTCAGACGCCGGAGCCCTGACAGCCGGTTTGCTCCGGGAGGCGTGGTGGATCTGCACTGGGAGAAGGCCCTGGAGGCCCGCAAGGCCAGGCGGGGGCGCTTCGAGGGTTTGGGCTACGTCCATTTCACCGATGACCACGAGGGGGTCACCCGGGGGACCGTCGCCTTCGAAGGCACGGTCATCCACGGCTATCCCCATATCGGCCGCGTGCTGGCCCTGCGTCAGGGGCTGCGGGAGCAGTTCCCCCGGCCATTCTGGGTCGAAGAGAAGATCGACGGGTACAACGTGCGCATCGCCCGGGTGCAGAGCCGGGTGGTGGCCCTGACCCGGGGCGGTTTCATCTGTCCGTTCACCACCGACCGGCTGCCGGATCTCATGGACCTGTCCGTGTTCGAGGCCGAGCCGGACCTGGTGGTGTGCGCCGAGGTGGCCGGTCCGGATAATCCCTACCTGGAGAGCAGTGCGCCGTTCGTCCCCGAGGACGTGCGGCTGTTCGTCTTCGACCTCATGCGTACCAACGCGCCGGGCTTTGTGTCCCATGCCGAGAAAGCCGAGCTGGCGGCGCGCTTCGATCTGCCCCGGGTCACCGTCTTCGGGCGTTTTGGCGCGGGGGACGTGGAGGCCATACAGACCATTGTGAAGGATCTCAACGAGCAGATGCGCGAAGGCGTGGTCTTCAAGGAGGAGGCTCCGGATGGACGGCGGGCCAAGTACGTCACCAGCAACTCGGGCATTTCCGATATCCGGACCACCGCTTACAGCCTGCTGGAGCTGCCGGCCGAGTATTTCATCGGGCGGGTCCTGCGGCTTGTACTGTTCATGGACGAGCAGGGCCTGGAACACTCGCGCACCCTGGATGGTCGCCTGGGTGCCGCCTTCCTGGACGGCCTGATGGGCGCCATCCGCCAGTTCCACGCCGAAGGCAAGGTGTATCAGACCTTCCGCTGCCGTTTCCGCGAGCGCCGCAACGCCCAGCTCATGGTCAGTCACCTCAAGCGCGCCGGCGGCACCCATGTGCACCTCAGCCAGCGGGCGCTGCGCCAGGAGGGCGGGTACTGGGTGCTGGAATTCGACCGGGTGTATCCCACTCTCAACGGGCTGCTGCAGCACCTACTCAGCGGCGGGCTGGTGTTCGATTAGGTCTTCCAGCACCGGGCGCAGATGCTGGGGCATGAGAATCTTCACGCCCACCTTGTCAGTCCACTTGCGAAGGCCCTCGTCGGCGGCCACCACCACGCCGTCAAGCTCGTAGGCCAGCAGCAGCACGTCCGCGTCCTCCCGGCTGTCGATGATGCCCTGGCGCAGGGCTTCGCGGTAGCGTTCCCGCAGCCGTCCGATGACCTTGCCCACGTCGCCGTCGGTGCCCCGTCCCATCTTGGCGTGCTCCTCGGCGATGCGCAGGCCCCGGTCGATGCGCAGGCGCACCTCTTCGATGAACTCGTAGAGCAGGCTGGCGGGAACCTGCAGGTTGAACTTGCGGGGCGAGCGGATGCGGACCACTGTTTCGAACTGGGCCGCGTAACCGTCCAGATCCTTGATCTTGCGCAGCTCGTCATAGACCGACCCGGGCATGTAGAACTCGGCGCCGCTGCGCCGGGCCAGCTCGATGAACAGCGCCACCGCGTCCAGGGCGTTGTCCGCAAACTGGGAATAGACGGCCGGATTGGTGAACACGCTCGTATCGAGCACGAAGCGTTCCATGAAAAGCGAGTCTCCGCGGTGGCACCGCTGCATTGAGGCTAGCATGGTCCGTTGCCGGCGGCATCCCCCGGTGAGCAGCCGCGGAACCCACGCCAAGCAACAGTCAAAGACGCCACGGAAGAGGACGAAGCCGGGATCGGCGGATTGCGTTTCACTCCATCGGGGCTGCGACCGCCGGGTTTGCCGTTGCGGGTCGGGCCGGCCGTTGTCGTCGCACGGGGCAACCGTCCCGGCAAGCGGCAACGCGGGGCCCGTGCCCGGCGCGCCTGCGGCGTCGTCTGGCGCCGGATCATGCCGCTGTGAGCCGGTTGGTGCTGACGAAATGAGCTGACGTGGCGGGCCCGTGGGGTTTTGAGATAGGTTCCAATCGTGGCCCGGGAACCGCAGAGAGCCCCCCATGGTCCCTTCGAGTCCGAAAACCTGCGCACAGGCCGCCCGCACCTACCTGGAGCGGGGCTGGTCGGTGGTGCCGGTGCGGCCGGGGGGCAAACGTCCTCTGCTGCCCTGGGAGGCCTACCAGCACCGCCTTGCCGCGCCTGAGGAGGCGGCGGCCTGGTTCCGGCGCTGGCCCGATGCCGCAGTAGGTGTCGTCACCGGTGCCGTCTCGGGCCTGGTGGTCCTGGACGTGGACCCCCGCCACGGCGGGGATGGGAGCCTTCAAGCCCTGGAGGCGCGGCACGGCCCGCTGCCGGTCACCGTGGAGGCCCGCACCGGGGGCGGCGGCCGGCATCTGTACTTTGTCCACCCGGGCGGCACCGTGCGCAACCAAGTGGGGTTGGCGCCGGGCATGGACCTGCGCGCAGACGGCGGGCTGGTAGTGGCGCCGCCTTCGCGCCACGCCAGCGGGCGCCGTTACCGCTGGCAGCCCGGACGCGGGCCGGGCGAGGCGGCCCTGGCGCCCCTTCCCCCATGGCTGGCGGCCCATGGCGGAACGCATCCGGGGCATCCCCTGAGCCACTGGCGGCACCTCGCCCGCGAGGGGGTGCAGGAAGGGGCCCGCAACCAAACCATCGCGTCCCTGGCGGGCCACCTGCTGTGGCACGGAGTGGACGTCCAGGTGGTTCGCGAGCTGCTGGTGTGCTGGAACGCGGTGCGCTGCCGCCCGCCGCTGCCGGAGGAGGAAGTCGAGCGTACTGTGGCGAGCATCGCCCGCCGGCACGATGCCGCCGAAGCGCCGGACCCGTGAACTGCCGGGCGGTTCAGGTTCCGCCGCCCGCCTTGTCCGGCCACGCGCACAGGTCGTAGAGGGGGCAGCGGGCGCAGGCCGGGCGTCGTGCCGTGCAGAGCTCGCGGCCGTGGAGGATCATCGCCAGGGTGAACGGTGTCCATCGGTTCTTGGGAATGGCGGCGGCCAGATCCCGCTCGATGCGGGCCGGCTCCCTGGCTGCCGTGCGCCCCAGGCGGCGGCTGACCCTGGCCACATGGGTGTCCACGGCCACGGCCGGGTCGCCGAAGGCCACGGCCCGCACCAGGTTGGCGGTCTTGCGGCCCACTCCGGGCAGGGCGGTCAGGGCCTCAACGGCACGCGGCACGCGGCCACCGTGCTCCGCCACCAGCTTCTGGCAGCAGGCTTTCAGCGTCTTGGCCTTGTTGCGGTAGAAACCCGTGGGACGGATGGCCGCTTCCAGCGCTTGCAGGTCCGCGTCGGCATAGTCCCGGGCCTTGGGGTAGTCGCGGAAAAGGGTCCGGGTGACTTCGTTGACCCGGGCGTCGGTGCACTGGGCGGACAGCACGGTGGCCACCAGCAGCTCCAGGGGATTGGAGAAATGCAGCGCCAGGTGGGGGTCGGGGTAGGCCCTCAGCAGCCGTCGGGTGAGCTTGTTGGTGTCGACCATCGCGGCTCCCGGGTGGCCACAGGACGAACTATAGCAGAGCGCCGGCTCCCGCCCGCCGCAACGGCCCATGGACGGATCATCAGGGTGTCCCGCCTGTCGAACTGGGTTAGCATCGGAACGGTGTCTGCTGTGGCGCATCGATCCGGGTTTTTCAACCTGCGGTGTGGCGAGGAGAAGATGACATGGGTGCAAGACTGACGCGGTTTTCCGGTGCGGCCCTGGCGCTGGCCCTGGCGCCGGTTCTGGCGCCGGGGTCCGCCCGGGCCGCCGATGTGAAAGTCCGGGTCACGGACGATACCGGCCAGGGCCCCCTGGCCGGCGCCGCCGTCTGCCTGGGGACGCCGGCTAACCACCATCAGATGGGGGCGTACCTCACCCCGGCCAGCGGCATGGTGACCTTCTCCGGCCTGCTCAAGACGCCGCTGGTGCTCACCGTCTCCAGGTCCGGTTACCAGGGCGAGCGGATCGACCTGGAGCCCTCCGGTTCGGACCGGGTGCTGCTGGTGCCCCTGACCAGCGGCGGCGGCGGCCCGGTATGCAGCGCGGCCACGGCCACCCCCGGAAGCGCCGGTGCCCTGAACGTGAGCGACTTTCGCATCGACGCCGGGGCGGACCGCACCGCCGGGCGCAGGGTGAACCTGAGCTTTACGGTAAGCGGGACGCCGACCCAGTACCGGGTGAGCGAGCACGCCGATTTCGCCGGAGCGCGCTGGCAGCCATACCGTTCCCGCCCCACCTTCGAGCTCAGCGCCGGCCCGGGGACCAAGACCGTCTATCTGCAGGTGCGCCGGTTCCGACAGCTGGCGGGCCACTCGACCCTGCAGATCACCTCCAACGTTGTGCACGACAGCATCGTGCTGGGCGGTTCCTGAGGCAGGCCCCCGGCGCACCCGCCGGGCGGGTTCTATACTTGCGGAGCGGGCGCGGAGTCCGGGTCCGCGTCGGTTCGTGGCGGCTCGGGGGCATCAGGGGCGATGGCCGGGTACACGACAGAGCAGATCCGCACCGTTGCGCTGGCGGGGCAGGCAGGCGCCGGCAAGACGACCCTGGTGGAAGCGCTGTTGCAGCACGCCGGGGCGCTGACCAGCGCCGGCAGCGTGGACAGGGGCGACACGGTCTGCGACTACGACGCCCTTGAGCAGCGCTACCATCACTCCCTCAGTCCCTCCGTGGTGAGCCTCGAGCATCGGGACAGTCACATCAACCTGGTGGACACCCCGGGCTATCCGGATTTTCTCGGCCAGACCCTGGAGGCGATGACCGCGGCGGACACGGCCGCAGTGGTCGTCAACGCCCAGTCCGGCATAGAGACCATGACCCGGCGCATGATGGACTGGGCGGGCGAGCAGGGCATGGCCCGGATGCTGATCGTCAACCGTATCGACGCTCAGCCCGGCCGGCTCGCCGGCCTGTACGCCGAAATCCGCGAGGTCTTCGGCGGCCATTGTCTGGCCCTGAATCTGCCCAGGGAGCACGGCGCCCAGGTAGCGGACTGCCTGTCCCATGCCGCGGGCGAAGCGGACATCGATTCGGTGGCAGCCGCCCACACCGCGCTGCTGGATCAGGTGGTGGAGGTGGACGAATCCCTCATGGAGCGTTACCTGGAGGGTGAGGAGCCTTCCGGAGAGCGTCTGCACGCCCCCTTCGAGCGGGCGCTGCGGGAAGGACATCTGGTCCCGGTGGTGTTCACTTCCGCCCGTTCGGGTGCCGGCGTGGCAGAGTTCCTGGAGGTGCTGGCCCGCTGGGCGCCCAATCCGCTGGAGGCGTCACCCCATGTGTTCCTGCGGGGCGAAGGCGCCGAGGCCCGGGCCCTGACCCCCAGCCCGGCGCCGGACCAGCCGCTGCTGGCCCATGTGTTCCGGGTGGAATTCGACCCGTACGCCGGCAAGCTGGCCATGGTGCGCGTCCACCGCGGCACCCTGCGCAAGGGCCACCAGGTCCTGGTGGACGACGGTGCCGCCAGCTTCAAGCCGGCTCACCTGTTCCGGATCCAGGGCAGGGAGCATATCGAGGTGGAGGAGGCCGTGGCCGGGGATCTGTGCGCGGTGACCAAGGTGGACAGCCTGCATTTCGACGCGGTGCTGCACGCCGATCACGACGACGACGCCCTGCATCCCCGGCCCCTGCGTTTCCCCATGCCCCTGGCGGGACTGGCGCTGCAGCCCCGGCGCCGGGGCGATGAGCACAAGGTTTCCGACATCCTGGGGCGGCTGGCCGCCGAAGACCCGTGTCTGCGCATCGAGCACGATATGACCGCCAACGAAACCGTCCTCCGCGGGCTCGGGGATCTTCACCTGAAAGTGGCACTGGAGAAGATGAAGGCCCGCTATCACCTGGAGGTGGACACCCATCCGCCCAGCGTGCCCTACCGGGAGACGGTAACCCGCGTGGGCCAGGGGCACTGCCGGCACAAGAAGCAGACCGGTGGCGCAGGGCAGTTCGGCGAAGTCTACCTGCGGGTCGAACCCCTGGCGGCCGGGGCCGGCTTCGAGTTCGCCGACGAGGTGACCGGGGGCGCCATTCCGGCACCCCTGATTCCCGCCGTGGAAAAGGGAGTGCGCCAGGTTCTGGCCAGCGGTGTCATTGCCGGTTACCCCCTGCAGGACCTGCGGGTGGTGGTGACCGACGGCAAGCACCATCCGGTGGACTCCAAGGAGGTCGCCTTCGTGACTGCCGGGCGCAAGGCATTCCGCGAGGCCGTCGCCGCCGCCGCGCCGGTGGTGCTCGAGCCTTACGTGGAGCTGGATGTCACCGCGGGCAGCGACCATGTGGGGGACCTCACCGCCGATTTGTCGGCACGGCGCGCCCGCATCAGCCGGTCCCTGGTGCATTCCGACGGGCGTACCACGGTCACGGCTCAAACCCCGCTGGCCGAGCTGAACGGCTATGCCGCCCGCCTGAAGGCCATTACCGGCGGAGAGGGGACCTGGTCATTGCAGTTCAGCCACTATGAGCCGGCACCGCCGGCGCTGCAGAAGTCCCTGACCGGCGCCCACAAGCCCGCTGCCGAGGGCTGATCCCGGGCGATGCCGGGGCGGCGGCGTCCATGGAGGGACCCCGGTCCCCCCTGAGCCGCCAGATCGGGGAACGGGGCGGACGGCCTCGGGTGCGGGTGGCGGGCCGCTCGCCGGGCCGATCCGGCCATGCGCGGCCTGCACCGGGGGACGGAAGGCCGCACGGGACCTCACTGCGGGGGTATCATGGGGCAGGTTCCAAGCCGTCCAGGCCATGATTCCGCTCCACGACGACAATCCCACCCGCAGACCCCCTTACATCACCCTGGGCATCATTGGCCTGTGCGTGGCGGTGTTCCTCTGGCAGCTGTCCCTGGGGGGGCAGGGGCAGCAGGTGGCGGCCTTTGCCCTGGGGGCGATTCCGGCGGTGCTGTTCCACTACAAGTCCCTGCCGCCGGAGATCGCCCTGGTTCCGCCGTTCGCCACGGTGGTCACATCCATGTTTCTCCATGGCGGATGGCTGCACCTGATCGGCAACATGCTCTACCTGTGGATCTTCGGGAACAACGTGGAGGATGCCATGGGGCACGGGCGCTTCGTGGTCTTCTATCTGGTCTGCGGCACCATTGCGGTGCTGGCCCAGTCCCTGCCGGCGCCCCATTCCACCGTGCCCATGATCGGTGCCAGCGGTGCCATTTCCGGGGTGCTCGGTGCCTATATCCTGCTCTACCCCCACGCCCGGGTGCTGGTGCTGATTCCCATCTTCTTCTACCCGCTGATCCTGGGGCTGAAGGCGGGCTGGGTGCTGGGCTTCTGGTTCGTGATGCAGCTGTTGAGCTCGCTCAATGCACCGGCGGGCCAGGGCGGCGTGGCCTTCGGGGCCCATGTGGGCGGATTTGTCGCCGGCATGGCCCTGGTGGCGCTGTTCAAGCGCCGCGGGGTGCCTCTGCTGCGTCCCCCCCGCGGCCAGCCGCCTTCACGCTGGTAGACCCGGCGCGGGGTTCAGCGCTGCTTGCGCATCCAGGGGCTGGAGGCGTTGCTGCGGTAGCGGTCGTTGAGCTGACGGGCGAACTGTTTGGCATAGCGGGTGACTTCCCGCAGGCTGCCCCGCCGGCAACCGGTGATGGTCGATCCCATGGCCTCCAGCACATATCGATACCACCCCTCGCTGCGGTCGTCGTCGGGACCGGCGGCCGATTCGATGGTGGTGACCACAAAACCGTCCTGGACCGAGCGGGGCCGTGCGGGTGCGCGTTGGTCCCGGGTGGGCGTGTGAGTTGTTGCCATGGCAGTCCTCCTTGGTGACTGGCAGATGCCTTTCCCTGGTGCCGGGCGGCGGCCCGCCCCGCATCGCTTCACGCTTGCGATGAACCCCTGCACGATCCCCGCGCGGGGTTCCGAGATAGCTTCTACACTACCATAGCCGGATGGCAAAAAATCCGGAAATCTTGTCAGGTTGATGGAGTTTGGGAGACCGGGGCCGGTCATGCGCGAAACAGTTCGTCTGGGTACCACCGAGCGTGAAGAGCTGGTGGATATCACGCGGGCGGTTCAGGCCGTCGTGGACCGCAGCGGGATCGCCGACGGGCTGGTTTCGGTGTATGCCCAGGGCGCCACGGCCGCGATCATGATCCAGGAGAACTGGGACGAGAGCGTGCAGACGGATGTGGTCGAGCTGTTGCGCAAGCTCATCCCCCGGGGCGTCTGGCGCCATGACGCCCAGGACGGCAACGGGGATGCCCATCTGAAAGCAGGCCTGGTGGGCCCGTCGGAAACCGTGCCGGTGATCGCCGGACGCCTGGGCCTGTCCACCTGGCAGAACCTGTTCCTGTGTGAGTTCGACGGTCCCCGTGCCGAGCGCACGGTCATCTGTACTGTGCTGGCCGAGCGTTGAGCGCACGTGAACGTTTCCCTGCGGCAACGGACATGCTGGAGATTGGCCGATGGATGCAAGACTGGATGCGGATCTGCAACGCGTAATTGAAGCCCGCCATCACGATCCATTCTCGGTGCTCGGCCGGCATATGGCCGATGGCGAGACCCGGGTACGTGCCTACATCCCCTATGCCAGCGAGGTGACCGTCGCCGACGGCGAGCTGCCCATGGAGCGCATCGGCGACAGCGATGTGTTCGAGTGGCGTGGCCCGTCCGGGGAGCTGCCGGCCCATTACCGCCTGATCTGGCGGGATCTGGATCACCGGGAGCATATCGCCCACGATCCCTACAGCTTCCCGGCGCAGATCGGTGACTACGACCTGCATCTGTTCGCCGAAGGGCGTCACTGGCATGCCCAGCGCTTTCTGGGCGCCCGCCCCCATGAGGTGGAAGGCGTGGCCGGCGTGCTGTTCGGTGTCTGGGCGCCGGGTGCGGAGCGGGTCAGCGTGGTGGGCAGCTTCAACCACTGGGACGGGCGGCGCCATCCCATGCGGGTGCGGGGCGGCTCCGGGGTCTGGGAGCTTTTCGTGCCGGACCTGGAGCCGGGGGCGTTGTACAAGTTCGAGATCCGCAACCGTGACACCGGCGCGGTGTTCCTCAAGGCGGATCCCTACGGGCGCCGTTTCGAGCTGCGCCCGGGCACCGCCTCGGTCGTGGCCCCGGCCGGCGCCTTCCCCTGGGGGGACGGCGAGTGGCTGGCCCGGCGCCAGACCCGGGACTGGGCCCATGAGCCCATGTCCATCTATGAGGTGCACCTGGGGTCCTGGCAGCGGGGACCGGAAGGCGAGCTGCTCAATTACCGGGAGCTGGCCCGACGCCTGGTGGCCTATGTCAGCGAGATGGGTTTCAGTCACATCGAACTGCTGCCGGTCACCGAGCATCCCTACGATCCGTCCTGGGGCTACCAGACCCTGGGGTATTTCGCGCCCACCAGCCGCTACGGGGAGCCGGACGATTTCCGCTACTTCGTGGACTACTGTCACCAGCACGGCATCGGCGTCATCCTGGACTGGGTGCCCGCCCATTTTCCAAAGGACGCCCACGGGCTGGCGCGGTTCGACGGAAGTGCACTGTACGAGCACGCGGACCCGCGCCTGGGCGAGCACATGGACTGGGGATCGCTGATCTTCAACTACGGGCGCCGCGAGGTGAACAGCTTCCTGCTCTCCAGCGCCCTGTACTGGATAGAGTCCTTCCACATCGACGGCATGCGTCTGGATGCCGTGGCCTCCATGCTGTATCTGGACTACTCGCGCACCGACTGGCTGCCCAATCGCTTCGGCGGCCGGGAGAACCTGGAGGCCATCGAGTTCCTGCGCGAGCTCAATACCGTGGTGCACGCCCAGCACCCGGGGGTGCTGATGGCCGCGGAGGAATCCACCTCCTGGCCCCAGGTGACGCGGCCGGTGCACGTGGGCGGGCTGGGATTCGACCTGAAATGGAACATGGGCTGGATGAACGACACCTTGAGCTATATCGCCCACGAGCCCGTCCACCGCCAATACCATCACGACATGCTCACCTTCAGCATGCTGTACGCGTTCACCGAGAATTTTCTGCTGCCGTTCTCCCATGACGAGGTGGTTCACGGCAAGCAGTCCATGCTTCACAAGATGCCCGGGGACGAGTGGCAGAAGTTCGCCAATCTGCGGGTGCTGTATACCTACATGTTCACCCATCCCGGCAAGAAGCTGCTGTTCATGGGCACCGATTTCGGGCAGGGCCTGGAGTGGGACAGCGCCCAGACCCTGGACTGGTACGTGCTGGACTACCCGGTGCACCGGGGGGTGCAGCGCCTGGTCCGGGACCTGAACCGGCTCTATCACGCTCATCCCGCGCTCTACGGCTACGAGTTCGACTGGCGGGGGTTCGAGTGGGTGGACTGCCACGACGCAGGCCAGTCGGTGCTGAGCTTCCTGCGCCGCAGCGACGAGCGCACGGTTCTGGTGGCGGTGAACTTCACGCCGGTCCCCCGTTCCGGTTACCGGGTGGGCGTGCCCGTGCCGGGCGCGTACCGGGAGATATTCAATTCCGACTCGGCTCATTACGGCGGCACCAATCTGGGCAACGGAGACCACTGGCCGGTTGCCGAGGCGATCCCCTGGATGGAGCACCCCTATTCCATCTCCCTCACGCTGCCGCCGCTGGCGGGCATCGTCCTGGAGCCGGTGGCGGGTGCCTGACGAGGCGGCCGGGCCGGCTATACTTGCCATAGCGGATGCATGCAGCGCGGCACGGAGCAGCCCATGAGTCGCGAACAGCGGATCCACGAGCAGGAGCAGCGCCTGGACCAGCTCGGCGCGCGCGTCACACAGCTTCAGGACGAGCTGGAGCGGGCAGACACCAAGCTGCGGGAAACCTACCGCACGGAGCTGAAGGCCCTCGTGAAACGGCGGGGGGAGGCCCAGGCGCAGCTCGCACAGCTGCGCCTGCAGGAGGCCGAATCCTGGCAGCAGCAGACGCTGCTGACGGGCGTGGCCCAGGTGCTGGACGAGATCGGACAGCGCCTGGACCGGCTGTTCACCGGGGTGCGCGGCCATAAACGATGAACGCGCGGCCCTCCCCCAAGGAAGACATGCGATGCTGAAGCGGGTGCTTTCCCTTGTGCTGGCGCTGAGCGCCGGGGCGTGTACGCCCTACATCAATCCCGGTCCGGATTCCCCCTACGCCGGCGTGCCGGCGGGCAGCCGACTGGTGCTGCATCAGCCGGTCACTAT